>CAMBJF010000100.1 GCA_945867875.1 uncultured Ruminococcus sp.
ATGTGGACTTTTCTTATTCGGATTATCCATATGCTGAAAATCAGAATGTGGGCTTTTCTTATGCAGATTATCCATATGTGGAAAATCAGAATGTGGGCTTTTTGTATGCAGATTATCCACATACGGAAAATCAGAATGTGGGCTTTTCGTATGCTGTTTATCCATATGCGGAAAATCGGAATGTGGAAAGAATAACGTAATGAAGCCACAATCCGATAGTTCACCAATATTATTTATAGTTATCTGAAAAATAAAAAAGTCCACTCCCCAGTGGGGAATGGATAAGTAACAGCAGGATCTTTATATTTGGGATGTTGATACAGAAGAACTTCGCTATTAGCTTTTACGTTTATATACCATAACATCATAAATGTCAATAGCTTTTTAAAAAAATTTTGAATTCCCTTGTCAAATAAATGAGGAACAGCATCAGCTGCTCCTCATTTATTTCCCCATTGGGGAATTATCTATTATCTGCTTTCTCCTCTTTCAGTCCCTCTTTCATCGTCAATATCAATATTAGTTTCAACAAGCTTGTAGTCATAAGCCTTTATGTTCTCAAACATTGTTTCAAGTGCCATTATTTCAACATCTGCCTTATCCTCGGGCAAATTACCCTCACTGAAATTCTTGTACACTCCCATTCCACTAAATTCATAGGAAATGGCTTCGGCTTTCTGATTTTCAGTATCAAACGAAAACTCAATTGCAGGGTCGTACATCAAATCGCCGTTCTGAGTGTAAGTGTGAGCAATGAATACAACATCACCTTTTCGCTCAATTGTCAGCGGCTCTATGCCATCGCTTGCTTCATATCGACAATATAAATCATCGTTGTACTTGAGCGCAGGACATATTTCTACAAGCGCAGCATACAGCTCAGAGCTTCTGTCCTCTGTATTAACCTCGGTGGAAGCAAGCAGATTATTGACCTCTGCCAATCTCTTTTCCTTGAGTGTAAGCTCCTGTTCCTGCGGAAATTCAGCTTCGGCAGCAGCTTTCGATTCCTCTATGTCTGCACAGATAGCCTGTAGTCTTTCTTCTTCTTTCATCAGAGTTATACCAATACTGTTTATAACATTATCAAGTCTGATGATGTTACCGCCTGCTTTGACATTGGAATCCATATTAAGCTCACCGTAATGATTGGTTTCATTTTTCAGATTCACCTTGATTTTCTTACTTAGAGTGTCAAGGAAAGCTGTCATCTCAAAGCCTCTATACGTGCCTATATGAGACTCCTTACCCTGCAATATGTCCTTATTATCAAGAATAGCCTGACGTATAGCTTCTCCTGCCGCATCTTTTTCGTGATACTCCTTATCACCTACCGTAACCGGATAATAGTTCTTTCCATCCTCATTCTTTAGGGGCTGTTCTTTTTCAGCAAACTCCACATCTTTTTTCAGCTTGTCGATATAAGCCTCCTTGACCGACTTTTCCCGTGGAAGTATTGTATATGCTTTATCCTGAACAGCGTATTTCTGAGAAAGAAACGAGGATTTTAGGACATTAAGCTTTGTTATCTCTGTTTCAAGGTCAATTTTCTCCTTGATAAGAGGATTGCCTGCGCAGAGTGCCTTTACTTCCGCATAATCAAGGGCAATTTCGTCCACGTCCTCACAAGACCGAACAGGAGACTTGTCTGTCATAATCTGACTGATGAATTTCTGTTTGTTTTCAAGCATCTGATAGAGATATGCATCAAAGGTCTTATCTGTGGTATATCGGTATATATCGACCTTGCTGTTTGTGTTGCCCTGTCGGATAATACGTCCGTGACGTTGCTCCATATCCGATGGGCGCATTGGTGCGTCAAGATCGTGCAGAGCTATCATTCGCTCTTGTGCGTTCATTCCTGCGCCGCATTTCTGTGTTGAACCTATCAAAACACGAAGTTCGCCTTTATTCATCTTTGCAAAAAGCTTTTGCTTTTCCTCGGTGGTATCTGCATCGTGAATAAAAGCAATTTCTTTTTCGGGAATACCCTTAGCTATAAGCTTTTGCTTGATATCATCATAAACACAGAATTTACGTTCGGATTCAAAAGTTTCTGTTGGTGAATGGTGCAGTTCTGTCCACATTTCAGCAGGAATTTCTGAGATTTTTCCGTTTGAAGCTATAACAGCACTATTGTTGGCGGTCATACTATCATAATCTACAGTATGCAGCATTATAATATCTTCATCCAATACACCTCCTGCTTCAAAATTTTTAGGTGGCTTCTTTCCTGTAAGCTTTTTGAATATTTTGTCTGCTGTATCCTTTTGCCCAAGCTTTCCGCTGTAAATAGGTGCATATTTGCCTTCGGTATCCTTTCTGTAAAGCGTGTATGTATTTTCGTTTACAGCCGCCTGCGGTGTTGCAAGGTCGCAGAAAATAAGCTGAGTGCTTTTATTTTCAGCTGTCTGTTTCCATATATTGAAAACATTGTTTATGCATACATTTACCTTTGAATTGGGGTCATCAGGCAAAGACGGATCCATACATCTTTGGTCAAGTCCGATTTTTCGCCCGTCAACGGTAAGTTTGCACATATTATCCTCGGTAGGTTCTACTGCACCTGCACGAATGAGTTTTGCACGTTCACCAAGTTCTTTTATCATCTTTGACTGCATTTGTGTCGCAGGAACATTGATATTGTGCATTTCAAAGTCAGGACGGTCAAGATTAAGTGTTGCAGCTGTTTTTATGTCAGCGCACTCCTTAAATATATTCATCAGCTCGGGAAGATTTTGGAATTTGGCAAAACGAGTTTTCATCTGATATTTGCCGTTTGCTTCGGGTGACAGCTCCATTGATGTGGTTGTTTCGCCGAAAATAGATGCCCATCGGTCAAAGCTGTTTATTCCAAGTTCTTTCAGCTTATCAGCCTGAAGGTACCGCATAAGCGTGTACATTTCCGACATTGAATTACTAATTGGCGTGCCACTGGCAAAAACCACACCCTTACCACCTGTCACCTCGTCAAGATATCGGCACTTCATCAAGAGCTGCATAGATCTGCCCGAACCGCCGCTGCCTATACCTGAGACATTCTGCATTTTTGTAGGAGTATCAAGATTTTTATATGCTTGCGACTCATCAACAAATATTTTGTCAATACCGAGCTGCTCAAAGCAGAGCATATCGTCCTTTGGTGTTTTTTCAAGGAGCTTTTCAATTTTATCAGTATAGCTTTTAATTGCTCTCTCGACTTGCTTTACTGAATATGAACGTTTGCTCATTGAAGTTTCACTCATTTCTTCTAAAGCAGCTTCAAGCTTGTCAACTTCACTATACAGTACGTCAAGCTCCCTGTCACGAGACAGATGTATCATATCAAATTGAGAATGACCGATTATTACGGCATCCCAATCTCCCGTTGCAATTTTTGCAAACAGATCTCTTCGGTTTTCGGGTTTAAAATCTTTTTCGGTTGCAACTAACACATTAGCATTGGGATAAAGTGTACGGAACGCTTCTCCCCACTGCTCCGTCAATGCGTTTGGAGCAGTTACAAGCGATTTGCTGTGCAAACCAAGCCGTTTGCCCTCCATTGCTATGGCTACCATTTCAAACGTCTTGCCTGCGCCGACCTCGTGAGCCAATAGTGTATTACCGTTACTGTAAAGGCTGCGGGCAACTGCGTTTTTCTGATGCGGCTTGAGTGCTATATCTGAGTTCATTCCCACAAAGTTAAGATGAGAACCGTCATATTCTCTGAGCCTAACAGAATTGAATTTCTCATTATAGAGATTTGTAAGAGTTTCACGACGCCCGGGTTCTGCAAAAATCCAATCCTGAAATTTTCTTTTCAGTTCGTCCTGCTTTGCCTGAACCACCATTGTTTTCTCCTGATTTACCGCCAGAACATAGTGACCCTTTTCATCACGAATTTCTACACCTTTTTCATCTTTTACACGCTCTCTAATCTCGGCTTTTTTCATATTGAGTGAAGCTTCGATTATTTCATACGCATTCATATCGGAAGTTCCGTATGTTTCAGTAGCAAGTGTATTGCCATAACTATGCTGATATCCCTCAATTTTCCACTTGTCTGTGGCTTCGGAATAAATTACTTCAATGCTGTTGCGTGTCTGAAAATCGGGCTTAATAGTTTCAAGGATAAACTGACGTATGTATTCGGGATCTATCCACGCTGAGCCAAGCTTAACTGATATATCAGCAGCTTCTATGCGCTGTGGCATAACTGCTCTGAGTGCTTCTGCATTTCGTTCAAGTCCTGCTTCCTCGGCAGCGGCAAGCTTTGTTCGGATATTGCCTGTGAGATATTCATCAGCACTTTCCCATCGCATATTTTTCTGAGGGTTCTGATAGATTTTATCCCCAAGCTCAGCGATAAGTTCACTTTCAGACTTGTCTGTGAGAATTGACATATAATCCATATCAACCCTCATTTTCTCAGAAAGAGAAAGGATAAGTGCGTCCTGCGCATTATTGCAGTGGTCGATTATTACCTGAGGATTGATAGTCTTTTTGCTGAAAATATCAGCTTTACCAATGAAATTACCGTTATTATCCATCTTTTCAAGGCTTTTTAATAGATGATAACTGTTATCGTTGGCAAATGCTTTTTTGTTTTCTGCCAGACCGATACGTCCGTATTTTTCAACGAAAGTGTCATACTGTTCACTGAGAGCTTTCTGAGCATTGGCAATTTCGATTTCCTTATTGCCATTGTAATTGTTTATCTGCAATTCCAATAAATTGTGTACGCTGTCACGGAGAAATGCCATTGCCTTTATACGTTCGGTCTGAGGATTATCTACAATATCCATTGTATCATTTGAACCGTGATAGTAAAGCGTATCATTTTGGATGATATAGCTGAATTTCTGAGCTTCGGGAGGGCAGGCAACAACAAAAGCTTTTTCTTCTTTTTCTGCCGTTTTTGGTGCTTCCCGATATTCACCTTTAATATTATGAATTGCAGCAGCAAGCTGTTCCTTGAGATTTGCGCCCTCGATTGGAACGCACATAGTGGCATTGGCTTGATTTCCGTACAGCTTGTTGCCCTCCACCATTTCACCAAGTATCATTTCAGGGTGGTCGGCAAAGTATTTGTTTACGGCAATACCGTTTGGCAGTATATCCTTGAATACCCATTCAGGTGTGTTCTGCTCTACGCTGACAGGCTTTTCTCGCTTTTGCAGGAAAATAATATCAGATGTGACTTCAGTTCCTGCGTTCTGCTTAAACGCTGTATTCGGCAGACGTATTGCACCGAGCAGCTCTGCACGTTCGGCAAGATATTTTCTGACCTCGGGACTTTCCTTGTCAAGCGTACCCTTTGAGGTCACAAATGCTACTATTCCCCCGGGACGGACTTTGTCAAGGGTCTTGGCAAAGAAATAATCGTGAATGAGCATATTTTGCTTATTATAGTCCTTGTCATTGACCTTGTAGCTGCCAAAGGGGACATTGCTGACTGCAACATCGAAGCTGTTGTTTTCATAGCTTGTACGCTCATATCCCTTTATTTGAATATTTGCAGAGGGATAGAGAAGCTTGGCTATACGTCCCGTTATGCTGTCAAGTTCAACACCTGAAAGGGAAGAATTTTTACGCATTTCTTCGGGCATAGAACCGAAAAAGTTTCCTGTACCCATTGCAGGTTCAAGGATTTTGCCGCCTTTAAAGCCCATATTATCAAGAGTTGAATAAATTGCGTTGATAACAGTATAGCTTGTATAATGAGCATTGAGTGTAGAAGCTCTTGCAGAAGCATATTCATCGGGAGAGAGTAATTCTTTAAGTTCGGAGTATTCCTTGTGCCACTCTGCCTTGCTGCTGTCAAATGCATTTGCCAAGCCGCCCCAACCGATATATTTTGCAAGAATTTGCTGTTCATCGGGAGAAGCGTTTCGCTTTTCGGATTCAATCTGCTTCAAAAGACGAATAGCCGCAATATTATTTTGGCAGCGTGTTTTATCTCCGCCGAAATCGCCATAGTTGTTTTCAGTGATCGTATAATCGGAGTTAACGGTAGTAATATCGCTTTTGTCTGTCTTTGACACAACATCTTTTTCTGCTTCAGGCTCCTTATGTTTGGAGAATGACGGTTTTATTTCGTCCATTGAAACATAATGTGATTTTGTGCCGAAAAATGAAAACTGTTCAACTTCCTTTTCCTTTGGATTTTCAAGCAAGTGTCCGTTTTTCAAAACCATATCGAGACAAGACAGCGCATTTTCATATTCCTTATCGGAAATAGTATCCGTATTTTCGGACTGCGCTGCAAGCAATATTTTTTCTGCATCAGATTTATACAGAGGTAAAGCAATGTCGCTCTGAACATTTGCATCAAGAACAGATTTGAAAGCAGTATGATAGTTTTTCCAGTCATATCCGCCCGACTTCCTGCCATCTGATGCTGTACCGCTGAAAATCTCATCAATTGCGTGACGAACATCATCAACGATCATATAGCTATTATTTTCGTTGGAGATTTTTCGTAATGGTGCTTCTTCTTTGATGTCAGTAAGAATAAGTTCGCCTGCTTCGAGCATTTTGTCAAGCATTTCATTTCCCTCGTTGACAAAATAGTCAAATTCAAGATTTGAAAGCTCCTGTTCATTCATTTCCTGCAACGAATTATATTTATCAGTCTTTACAAGCTTTTCGTCAATAAAATACCTGACTTCATATTTCTCAAGGTCGGCTTCGACTTCAAAGCTATAATCAGCATTATCACCTATTTCCGTATATCCAAGACCAATGTGACTGAGACTGTCTTTCGTGAACGGTTCGTTATCGGGAGAAATGGCAAATTCCCTCTCGTTATATGCTCTAAGATATTCAGCAGCCTTTTTCAGTTCTTCATCATAGTTCCCCATTGGGGAATTTTCAATCTGCTTTTCAGAATTGCCAAGGAATATCCCATTATCAGCAAGTTTGTATCTGTCTACATTCTGTGTGGTCAGATAAGAAGTGTTGCCCACCTTTTCTTCATAAGACACACCCACATCATCGGGATAAATGCCCTTGTCGGAAGTGACGGTGTATTCACGATCATTGTAAAGAAACCTATCACCAACTTCTATGTCGTTACCCGACTTCTTCCTTGCAGGCTCGGCTTCATTGCCATAGTCCGTTTTGCTGTTTTCTGCTTCAAGAGCCTTATCCATTTCATCAATGGGGTATCCCATTGAACCGATAATGCCTTCTTCAATGGACTTTTCAATCTCAAGGTCAGATGCAGCCATTTCGGACTCTTTTCGCTGCTTATCTTTCAGAATAAATGAAAAATTATTGTTGTCGAGTTTACGGGAATTACCGTCATAATCAGTAAGTACAATATGATAGCTTCTGTTTGATTTATCCTGTCCCACCTTTTTGAGATGATTTGCAATATCTTCAAGCAGTTCATCACCAGATACGCTGTTTTCTTCGTCCCATACGTCAACCAAACTACTATTTGTAGTATTATAAGCATATTTCGTATAGGAGCCATCTTCATCGGGAGTGTAGCTTACGGATATTTCCTCAAAAGCAGGATTTTCATCATCGCCGAGAGTATGATCGTCCCATTCGCTTCTGCTTACAAGGCGGATACTTTCATAATCATTGATATTAAGCTGTTCAACACTTTGCTCTTTGCGTTCGTGTTCAAAGAAAATGTCTGTTATGTCCTTAAAACCGACATCATCGACAAAATGTGCTGACTTACCGTTTTCGTCCTCAATAACAACAACGTCCGAAACGCTCAGAGAACGTCCCTTAAAATCTTCGGGACGGTGATTATTAAACTTGACAAAAATACCCTCAAGCTTATCGTTGTACTCAATATCGTCCAGATTTCCGCTGTACACCTTTTCATAATTCAGATGGTCGGGAAGCTGTCCCATAAGTTCCAGCTGCTCATAACGGGTAAAGCGAATGTCACGATAACGTTCTCCTGATGGAATTTGATATATCTCATAAGTACGATTTATCTGTTCTTCGTGAGCAAGGGCATAATCGGGTGACTCAGCCTGTTTTTCTTTTTCGGCAAGCTTCTTGAATTCTGAAATGAGGTCGTTTTCATTGTGGTTATTGACAATGCTCAAAGCTTTCTCAATTTCAATATTGATATAGTCGTCTGTAGATGTAGAAATTCTTGCAGTGTTGTAATCAAGGTCAAATTCAATACTGAATGCCCATTTGTTATCTCCCTGCTCGATCTCTGCAGCACGGGAAATGCT
>CAMBJF010000101.1 GCA_945867875.1 uncultured Ruminococcus sp.
CTGATATACAAAAAGGTCGGCACATTTTCTGTACCGACCTTAAATTTTATTATACTATAAATCAAAGTGCCACCTTGCGGACGGAAGTGCCGGGAACGGTCTTTTTCTCAATGTCCGCACCAAGTGCTCTGAGCTTCTGCTCAATGTCCTCATAGCCACGCTCAATGTGGTAGATGTCGTCTATCTCAGTAACGCCGCTTGCCGCAAGACCTGCGATGATAAGCGCTGCGCCTGCTCTCAGGTCGGGGGCTGTGACGGGTGCGCCCATAAGCTTGCCAACGCCCTCGATAACGGCAACTCTGCCCTCAACGGAAATGTCAGCGCCCATTCTTCTCAGCTCATCAACATAACGGAAACGGTTGTTGAATATCTCATCCGTAACGATGCTGGTGCCCTCTGCAAGGCAGAGAAGTGTGGATATCTGAGGCTGCATATCTGTGGGGAAACCGGGATGGGGCATTGTTTTGATGCTTGTCTTTACGAGAGGACCGTCAACGGAAATTCTCACGCTGTCGTCAAATTCCTCAACGTTAACGCCAATTTTCGCAAGCTTCTGGGTAATGGACTCAAGATGCTTGGGGATAACGTTCTTGATAAGCACATTGCCCTTTGTGGCAGCCGCAGCCACCATATATGTTCCTGCCTCGATCTGGTCGGGGATAATAGCATAGTTTGTGCCCTTAAGGTGTTTAACGCCTCTTATCTTGATAACGTCGGTGCCGGCGCCCATAATGTCAGCGCCCATAGAGTTGAGGAAGTTTGCAAGGTCAACGATATGAGGCTCCTTAGCGGCATTCTCGATAACTGTAAGACCTGTTGCCTTGACAGCCGCAAGCATTGCGTTGATGGTAGCACCCACGGTTATCTTGTCAAAATATATCTGTGCGCCGATAAGGGAATCCGCACAAATGTCGATCATACCGTTGTCAAGAGTGCAGGTCGCACCGAGAGCGGTAAATGCCTTAAGGTGCTGGTCAATGGGACGGTCGCCGAGATAGCAGCCGCCGGGCATTGAAACTCTTGCTCTGCCAAACTTGCCGAGAAGAGTTCCGAGGAAATAATAGGAAGCTCTCATATGGCGTGCAAGCTCGTATGGAACAACAGGGTCCTTTATATTGCCCGCATCGATGCGGTAAGTATTCTTGTCCAGCTTCTGAACGTCCGCACCCATTTCGTAGAGGATTCGCAGAGAAATGGAAACGTCGCTGATATTGGGTATATTTTCAAGCACGCAGGGACCGTCAGCCAGTATAACAGCGGGAATTATCGCCACAACAGCGTTCTTCGCACCGCTTATTACGACCTCGCCCTCGAGCCGTCTGCCGCCTTTTATAATAAACTTTTCCAAAGTTAAAATCTCCCGTGACCGCAAGTTGCCCTGCGGAATTTTTATTGCACTAACTATTATAACACATTGACTGCCAAATTAAAAGCATTTTTCTCTAATAAAACTGACGGAAATTTTATGAGAACTTTTGAAATTAATGTCATTGTGTACAAAAAATACCCGTGTCAATTTTTTCGATAAAAAATTCGGGACTGTTTTTGTAACCGTTTTGTAATATGCACAATTTCATGTTACCATTTTGTAATCTTTGCGCATTACTTAGCTGCAAAGTCATATTCCATCACATATTTCCATATTATTTCAGGAAAGGACTGATATAACTATGGACTGCGGAGCTGATTTTTATGCGGGAGGGGTGCATTTCAGGCTGACCTTCGGGTTTCTTTCGGTCTGGGCACTGCTCCTGCTCCAAAGCACATTTTCCGAGACCGCCGCTATGGCATTTGTCTGCTGCGCCCTCCACGAGCTGGGGCATATCACGGCAATGAAGCTCTTCGACATACATATCAAAGGGCTGACCCTTTACAGCGGCGGCGTAAAGCTGAAAAGCGACAGTCTCGCTCTATGCGGCACCCTGACGGAAATATCGGTGCTGGCGGCAGGACCGCTTGTAAATCTGCTTCTCGGGGCAGCAGGGTGCTTTTTCGGGAACAGGCTTTTTGCCGGGATAAACATATCGCTGCTTTTATTTAATCTCCTGCCCCTTTCCTCACTTGACGGCGGACGGATCCTTGCGGCGGTATCCGAAAGATTCTGCCCACTCTGGGACATACGGAAGCTTTTCCGAATATCGGACATAGTTCTCGGCATCGGCGGAGCGGCACTGTTTTTTATGTCGGGCAATGTAAGTTTTACTCTGCCGCTGACCATGGGGGTAATGATACTCGAGGGGCTTATTGACGGGAGAAAATAGTGGTATGTTATTGCGGTCACTTATTTGAGACTTGATGACATTGGTTTATACATTGACAAACAGCAACAGGTTTACCCCTCCCGCAAAAACTCTTAACCCAACTGCTTCGGGCACAGCCGACAATTTGTTGCCACAGTCACATACATACAACGTATAAATATGTTATCATTACAAATAATCAGAGTACAATAATATTTTCCAAAAAGTGAGGCAACTATGTCAGAGAATGTATTTACCGTAAAAGAAAAGCGCCCCCCACGGTCTGCAATGACCGTTTCACGAAACGCAAAGCTCGGCAGCAGATGCGGAGTGAGCTGGTTTTCGCTTGGCGCAGGCACGGATATAAGCAGAGAGAGCTATGACAGTACAGCTGTCTACATCGGCGCATACGGCACGGGCACATTTCTTGTGGGAGAAAAGCCCGAAAATGTCACATTAAAGCCCGATGAAATGCTGATAATACCGCCAAAAACTCTTTGCGGCACAATGTGCTCCGAGGATTTTGTTTACACAGAGATCATAACAGAAAGGGAAGTTATTATGAATGACAAGGTAAAAGCAGGAGAAGCTATCGCTCTTAAGGACCTCATTTCTTACGAGGAGGGCAGCATTGCCAATCTCGATGTTGTTCACAACAACACAATGAAGTTCGTCCTTATGGCATTTGACGAGGGAACAGGCCTTACACCCCACCGTGCTCCCGGAAACGCTATCGTTACCGCTCTTGAGGGCAAGGCTGTTATCGGCTACGAGGGCAAGGATTACGAAGTCGAGACAGGACAGAGCTTCAGATTTGAAAAGAACGGTCTCCACAGCGTCACCGCAAAGGGCAGGTTCAAGATGTCACTTCTTCTTGTTCTCGAATAATCTATAAAAATTATGCCGTACAGAATGGCGCATTCTGTACGGCATTTTTTATGGCTGATGCTCAGCATCAATTTTGCTTTCGGGCAGATATTTTTTTATCATTCCGCATATCACGTTGATGTCAATGGGCTTAACAATATAATCGTTCATTCCACATTCAATGAGCCGCTCCCTAACCCCCAAAACTGCGTCCGCAGTGAGCGCTATAATGGGTGTGGTGCTGTTTATGCAGTCCGGACGGCGTATCTCCGCAGTCGCCTCTTCGCCGTTCATCACAGGCATATGGCTGTCCATAAATATCATATCGTACTTTTTCTCTTTTGCCATATCCGCCGCAATACGTCCGTCGGAAGCCTCGTCGACCGAAAGCTCCAGCGGTTCAAGAAGCGCTATAACGACCTCCCTGTTGATGTCGTTGTCATCTACCAGCAGTATCTCCGCTCCCCTTGCAGTAAACGCTCTCTGCGCTGACACTGCCGCCCATAAGATCAATGAAATATTTGCTTATGGCAAGCCCGATGCCCGTGCTCTCAGTGCCGTGATTTTTAACGGCATTGAGCTGGGTGTACATAGTGAAAAGCTTGTCCATATCCTCGGAGCGAATGCCCTGACCCGTGTCCTTAACGGAGTATTTCATCACCGCAGTGTCTTCCGATATCCTTTCGCAGCTAAAGGTAATATCTATTCTGCCCTTTTTCGTGTATTTTATGGCATTTGACGCAAAGTTCAGCATAACCTGCTTTATCCTCACAGCGTCCCCCACAAGAACATCGGGCATATTTTCGGAAATGTGATAATATATGGGAATGCCGCTGTCAATGTTTCTGGCGTTGATTATGGCGGTAATATCATCAGCAAGGTCTTTTGAAGCGTATTCCTCGGAGATGATGTTCAGCTTGCCCGACTCCACCTTTGAAAGGTCGAGAATGTCATTTACAATTTCAAGCAGACCCGTGGACGATGTTTTTATCACTGTAAGGCAGTGTCTCAGGTCATCGCTCATATCCTTTCGGAGAGCAGCGTCGGACATACCGATGATTGCATTCATAGGCATTCTTATCTCGTGGGACATATTCGAGAGGAAACGGCTTTTCATCTTGTTTTCCTCTTCTGCGCTGTACCGCTGCTCCATCATACGCCGTGCCCGCTTCACAAGATAATAAAGCACAGAGCCGACAATGATATATTCGATCGTATAGCCGATGAGATATGCTATAAAAATGTGCCTGCGGGTCATATGCTCGTAAACCACCTCGTACCTGTCCACCGTGCTCACATAAAGGGAGACCGCCATTGAAAGGTACGAAAAAACGGTTATCTTCACCGTGAATTTCGGGTCAAAGTACAGACAGCTTATTATGGGAGCAAGGGCGTAGGTTATGTATATTCCCACGTTGTTGCTGGAGCCTGCGGCGCTCACAAATACCGCCATCAGGATAAGCATATAGTATCTCATAACATTGTCAGAGATGTGCCCGATAAGCAGGCTGAGACTGAGAGTTACGACAAGTCCGCCGAAAAGCACGATAAAGGTGTAAACGCTGCCGAACTCAAAAAATTTCATCAGGGACAGCCCCACCATTATTATTATCGCCAACGAGCATATCGCCAGTATTCTGGCTATCAGCCGATTGACCTGCGCCGTGTTTTTTTTCAAACAGCTCTTCTTTCATCATTTACCCCCTGTCTTTTTAAGGCATCTGCATATAGCCCTTACGACCTCGTCAACATCAAGGGGCTTGGAAAGATGCTCGTTCATTCCTGCCTCTCTGCTCCGCTGTATGTCGTCAACAAATGCATTTGCAGTCATTGCGATAATGGGTATTTCTCTGCCGTCACTGCGTTCAGAGCTTCTTATCCGCCTTGCAGCGTCAAGTCCGTTCATCACGGGCATCATAATGTCCATAAGGATAACGTCAAATGTTCCAGCAGGATCTGACTCAAAAATATCCACAGCCTCTTTGCCATTTCCTGCCTTTGTGACGATAAATCCCCTGCTTTCAAGGAGAAATTCCGCAATTTCCATATTAAGCTCATTGTCCTCCGCCACAAGCACCCTTACACCCTCGGCGGAAACAGGCTTTTCATCTCTGTCTGTGGGCTCTGAAAGCTTTGAGCTGTCAAGGGTCAGGGTGAGATATATCGTAAAGGTAGTTCCCACATCGGGCACGCTCTCGAAGGTGATAGTGCCGCCCATAAGCTCCACAAATTCCTTGACAATGGAAAGTCCCAGACCCGTTCCCTCGTACTTGGTGCGAGCGTCGGAACGCTCCTGTGAAAAGGGCTCAAAAACGTGCTCCTGAAATTCCCTGCTCATACCTATTCCCGTGTCACGGCAGATAAATTCATACTCTGCCCTGCCGTTTGCACTGGAAAGCTCTTTGCAGGTAAGTGTGACGCTGCCGTTCTCACGGTTGTACTTAACAGCGTTGCTCACAATATTTTGAAGCACCTGCCGCAGATGAAGAGGACTGCCTATGACCGCCGAATGTGTTATCTGCGAATCATCGGCGGAATATGCAACGCCCCTCTCGACCGCCTGCGTTTCAACGGCAACGGTAAGGTCGCTTATAAGTCCGTGCAGGTCAAACGCCTTGTTTTCAAGGATAACATTTCCCGATTCAAGCTTGTTCATATCCAGCACATTATTCACAAGGTCAAGGAGGAAATCTGATGCAGTGAGTATCCTGTCAAGGCACTCCTCCTGCTTTTTCGGGTCGTCAAGACTGCATTTTCCGATAGCCGCCATACCACGTATGCCGTTGATGGGTGTCCTGATGTCGTGGCTCATACGGCGGAGAAAATCCGTCTTTGCGGCGTTTGCACGGTCTGCCATTTCAGCAGTGGCCCTCAGCTGTTTAAGATAATCAAGCTCTCTGCACTTTGTCTCGTTGATGTTTCTCACAAGGAGAAGTACGGACACCGCCCTGCCCTCATCGTCCGTTTCACGGGGCACAACAGTCATATTGAGCCATACATTTTCACTGCTTTTAAAATCAAAATCAATATAGCTTTTTTCGGAAAGTCTTTCGGAGATATCGGAAAGGTCAGCAAATTTTCTGAACGCTTCCCTGCTTTCATCGGAAACCACTTTCTCGGTAATTATTTTAAGGCAGTCCTCACGGGTCACTGCATTTTTAAGAAGCTCTCTTATCCTATCCTCCGCCTTTATTATCTGCCACTCATTGCTGTCAAGACGGATAAGTACATTTGCGGTGTAAATAGTGCTCACGGCATTGACCGTGTTCATATGCTCCTCGATCTGTCTGATATTTCTCTGCTTGCTGCGGTATCTCATTATCTCAAACATCAGGCACAGAACGACATATATGGTTATCTCGTAGACAAGAATGGTCTGGTGATTTTTGAACACCTCGCTTGCGGGAAAGAACACATAAATATAGTAGCCCTCATAAACCGTCCGTGCCCCGTACCAAGATTTTCTTCCGTCCCTGACACGAAACATTCCGCCTGTCATCGGCTTCATTTCCCTTTCGGGCCAGTCGCTGACCTTTGTCCCATGAAGCCCGTCCACATTTGACGTAATGGTCCTCTCGCCGTCGGTAACAACGATAGCGCCGTTCATATCAAGCCTGAACCCGCTGAAAAGGGTATCCATATTGAAGCCGTCATCTGTGAGCATATCTTCATATTCATCAAAGCAAAGTATCATCTCATTGCTTTCAGCCCTTGAAGAAACGCCTATGTTGTATATTTTTCCGCCATAGCTCACCCTGTCCATATATGACTTTTTTGGGTATGTAAGAACTTCCGAAATATTGGGATTTGAAGCTGTGTCTGTCCAGAAAGCAAGGGGCGGCGAATTTTCACCGAGTGCATATGAAACGGGAGTGAGACTGTCATTGAAAACAACTATCCCGCCGATATCCTGCCACATAATGAATCTGGAAAGTATATCATTATCGGTAAGCTTTTCTTCCGAAAAATATGAAGCCGCCATTTTCGACTTGCGGAGCACATCAATGAGCTGCTCGGTCTTTTTTCCCAAAACGTAATTATCATATCTTCGGCATACCGTTTTTACATAGCTCACCGTTTCGCCGACCACCTCTTCGGCAGCCTTGTAATCCCTTGAAATAAGCACGGCGGCAGTGATAACATATACCGCAAGACCTGCAATGATAAGAGACTGGGTCACGATATTGAACTTTTTCTTCGTCATTCGTAAACTCCCTCCACCGCTTCCTTGGGGTCAAGTCCGTATTTTTCAACTATCCTGCCCGTTGTTCCGTCGGCTTTCATTTCGTTCAGAGTTTCCGTAAGGTGCTCCGCAAGCGCTGCGTCTCCGTCCTTTCTGAATGCAGCTCCGATCTCTGCGCAGAAAAGGGGTTCATCAAGGAGCCTGTACTGCGTCGGTTCTTCGTCGATATAGCTTTTCAGCGTATTCCGATGACCTGCGGCAGCATCGGCATAACCTCTTCGGAGAGCGGAAAATGTCTCGTCAATGGTGGTAAAGGAATACACATCACTTACATCAGGTATGCCCTCAACTGTTCCGTAAAGAAAAAGCTGCTCTGCCTTGGTGCTCGCCTGAACTGCCACTGTTCTGCCGTTTAGCTCATCAAGAGTAAAAATATTGCTGTCCTTGGGAACAACAACGGCGTGGTCGCTGTGAAGATACGGTCCTGCCCAGAGGTACTGATCTTCACGGCCTGTCATAGTAAAGCAGTTACACAGGCAGTCCACCTCATTATCTTCAAGCACCTGATTTTTATTTTCCCAGTCGATCTCCACAAAAACAGGCTCATAACCCATACGGCGGCAGGCTTCCTCCGCAAGCTCCTTGTCAATGCCCACCTTGCTGCCGCTTTCGTCGATATAATAATACGGCTTATAAAGGCTGTCTCTTATACACATCTGACGCTGCCGACGATATGCAGTGTGTA
>CAMBJF010000102.1 GCA_945867875.1 uncultured Ruminococcus sp.
TTCTAAACATTCTTTTGTTTTTTCAGCTGTCTACTTGACAGGGGGCACTTCAAAGAAAGCACCGCAGACAATATATCTGCGGTGCATAATCATCAGTTCATAAATTCATTCAGCCCCGAAAACAGTGTAAAAGCCACCTGCTGCTGATATGTGCTGTCCGTGAGCTTTGCGGCTTCATCGGGATTTGAAAGGAATCCGCACTCCGCCATTACCGCAGGATTTTCACAGAAATAGCAGAGGTACAGCTCCTTGCCGCAGAGCTTTGTCTCCCTCGTATTCTCAGGCTGCAAATTCTGCACGAATTTGTTCTGGAGGATAGACGCAAACCGCTCACTTTCGGGATTTGCCGCCGAATAAAACATCTGGGCCCCGCTGAATTTCGGGTCGGTGTATGTATTCTGATGAATGGAGAGGCAGACGGAATTGGGGAATTTATTGAAAAGCTCCAGCCTGTTTTCCATATCCGATACCTTCTGATTGCGTACACCCGTAACGCCGCTGTCGTGAATGGAAATGTCCCTGTCTCTAGTAACGGCGGTGTCATAGCCGTAGAGCCTGCACATATCACGGACGGAGAGCATTATGCTCAGGTTTATCCCCTTTTCGCACACACCCTCTGCTGTGGAGCAGCCCCCGTCCATACCTCCGTGACCGCAGTCCAAAACAACAATCCGCCCCTGTGGGTCAGCGTCCCCCGTGTTGACATAAACTGCGCTGTCGATCTTATCCACGGCATAATGTATCATCGCCGCCGACGCAAGGACTGCCAGCGCCGAAAACACCGCCGTTCTGTATTTTCTGAATTCAAAGCTCATATTCAAGACCTATCCTTTCATTATTCTCTTCGGACAAAGCTCCTGTTAATACATATGAGAATGGGTCTGAAATAATGCAAAAATCCCTCTGTGAAAGTCTCACAGAGGGATAATTCATCGTAAAGCTATTTGATCTTTAAAATCAAACGCATCCCTGAGCCTTCATAGCCTCAGCAACCTTAAGGAAGCCTGCAATGTTTGCACCTGCCATATAGTTGCCTTCCATACCATACTCCTTAGCAGCGCTGTCGCAAGCCTTGAAGATGGAAACCATAATGCCGTGGAGCTTAGCGTCAACCTCTTCAAATGTCCAAGAAAGTCTCTCGCTGTTCTGGCTCATTTCAAGACCGGAAGTAGCTACGCCGCCTGCATTTGCAGCCTTAGCGGGACCATAGAGGAGACCGCTTGCGAGGTATGTATTGATAGCGTCGGGAGTAGAAGGCATATTAGCGCCCTCTGCGATAGCAAATGCACCGTTTGCAACGATAGCCTTTGCGCCTTCGCCGTCGATCTCGTTCTGAGTTGCGCAGGGAAGAGCGATGTCAAGCTTGATATCGCCTGCGTTGCACTTAAGTGTCCAAACGCTGCCCTCGTGGTACTCAGCATTCTTGTGGGAAGTTCTGCCGATGTACTCCTTGATTCTGCCTCTCTCAACTTCCTTGATCTGCTGAACGAGCTCGAGCTCGATTCCGTCGGGATCGTAGATGTAGCCGTTGGAGTCGGAAACTGTGATCACCTTAGCGCCGAGAGTTGTAGCCTTCTGGCAAGCATAGATAGCAACGTTTCCGGAACCGGAGATAACAACGGTCTTGCCCTCAAAGGACTTGCCGTTAGCCTTGAGCATCTCATCTGTGTAGTAGCAGAGACCGTAGCCTGTAGCCTCTGTTCTTGCGAGAGAACCGCCGTAGGTAAGACCCTTACCTGTGAGAACGCCTGTGAACTCGTTGCGGAGTCTCTTATACTGACCGAACATATAGCCAATCTCTCTTGCGCCTGTTCCGATGTCGCCTGCGGGAACGTCGGTGTCTGCGCCGATGTGCTTGCAGAGCTCAGTCATAAAGCTCTGGCAGAAACGCATAACCTCTCCGTCGCTCTTGCCCTTGGGGTCAAAGTCGGAACCGCCCTTGCCGCCGCCCATAGGAAGGGTGGTAAGGCTGTTCTTGAATACCTGCTCGAAGCCGAGGAACTTAATGATACCGATATATACGGAAGGGTGAAGTCTGATACCGCCCTTGTAAGGACCGATAGCGGAGTTGAACTGTACTCTGAATCCACGGTTTACCTGAACCTTGCCGTTGTCATCAACCCAGGGAACACGGAAAACGATCTGTCTCTCAGGCTCTACGAGTCTGTCGAGAACACCTGCCTCAACGAGATCGGGTCTCTTTTCGATAACAGGCTCGAGGGTCTCGATGACCTCTGTAACTGCCTGAATAAATTCGGGCTCACCCTGGTTGCGCTTCTTTACTGTCTCAAGTAAATCAATAAGATATTTGTTTTTTAACGCCATTGTTAAAACCTCCCAAATAAATTCAACTTATGCCAAATCTCCCTTTCGCATAAAGCCTGATTATATTATAGCATCTCTTTTTACATTTTGCAAGATTAAAAATGCAATTTTGCAAAAAAAATCTTTCAATTTTTTTGAGCATTTTCAACAAAAATTGCTTTCAAACATTGTTCTATGAATTTAACTTGCAAAAAAATTACATCATAGCGGAATATATATCATTTTTTCTTATTCCCGTAACAGACGCAGCCTCCTTGCAGGCATCGGTGAGCTTAATGCCCTTTTCGGTCAGCTCCTTTGCAAGCTTTACAGCGTCATCAAGGGTGTATTCCCTGTCATTTTCATTCTCGGAAGCGCCCTCAACAACAAGGACATATTCGCCCCTCGGAGAGTTTTCCTCATAATACTTCACAGCCTCGGAAAGGGTCGTGCGCATGACCTCTTCGTGCACTTTTGTAAGCTCCCTGCATATGGAAATACGCCTGTCACCGAAGTATTTGAGCATATCCTCCAGTGTGGCTCTGAGCTTGTGAGGGGCTTCATAGAATATAAGCGTATGGGTATCCGCCGCCACAGCTTTGAGATGGTCAAACCTCTGTTTTTTTGTGACGGAAAGGAAGCCCTCAAATGCAAAACGTGATGCAGGTATGCCGCAGACCGCCGCCGCAGTCGCCATTGCGGTAGGACCGGGAACGGATTCCACGGAGATATCAAGGTCACGGCATTTTCTCACAAGGTCCTCTCCCGGGTCAGATATGCAGGGCATTCCCGCATCTGTGACCACAGCACAGCTCTCGCCGCTCCGGAGCCTGCCGATTATATTTTCCGAAACGTGGGCGGCGGAATGCTCGTGATAGCTTAAAAGCGGCTTTTTTATCTCAAAATGATTGAGCAGCTTCACCGTCACTCTCGTGTCCTCCGCACAGATAAAGTCCACCTCGGACAATATCCTCACCGCACGGTATGTTATATCCTCAAGGTTGCCTATGGGCGTTCCCACAACATAAAGCTTTCCCGACACAGCTTATTCTCCTTTCAATTCTGCTCCGCATAATGGCCGTATATCTGCGCAAGCTCGGGGCTTACCCCACCGCTGCCGCTGATGTACAGCTGGGGCAGTACCTTCATAAATGCGCCGCCGCCCTTTCGTCCCTCAATGAGAAACAGCCACGGGGCGCTTTCCGAATCTTTTGACACGAACCGCAGTGTTTTCGGCTCGATACCGTTTGAACGCATTGCCGAAATAACGTCAGCAAGCCTCTCGGGGCGGTTGCATATGCACAGTCTCCCGCCAAATTTCAGCAGTCTTTTTGCAGCCGCACATACATCATTTATATTGCATAAGATCTCGTGCCTTGCGATCTTGTGAGCATCAAGCTCGCTTTCTATCCCCGCCTTGTATGCCTTGTAGGGCGGGTTGCAGGTCACAAGGTCGCAGATGTCAAGTGGTGCTTCCTTTGTAAGGCTTTTTAAGTCCATACAAAGAGGGTACACCTCTTCGAGCTTTGACCTCTCCACCGTTATGTCAAACTGCTTTATTGCCTGCTCCTGAATGTCGATGCCGTAGACCTTTTTGGGGGCATATCTCAGCTTTTCCAGCACCGCAATTATGCCGCAGCCCGTGCCGAGGTCGCAGACTATATCCTTGTGTCTTGCCCTTGCAAAATCCGCAAGGAGAAATGCGTCTGTACCGAAGGTATGCTCCTCAGTAACGCATATCTCACAGCCGTCTCCAAGCTTTTCAAATGTATCGAATTTACCCATTAAACCGCTCCTGTGAATTTATTTTCCAAGTGCCTTGCCGTTTTCGCCTAAAGGTATCTCGTGGTCAAGGCCCACAAATTTGCCGTCCTCCTGCCAGAGGACTTCCTTTACAAATTCATATTTTTCGTTGTCCCAAGTGGTGAAATCGTCCTTTACAAGTCCGCCCGTATCGCCCGAATTGGCATTGAAGCACCAGAATGTGTGATTTATTCGCTTTTCCTTGATAAGCTGTCTCAGATAGGTCATCCATTTCAGATTTGGCTGAGTCATATAGCCGCCCCACTCGCCGATAAGCAGGGGCGCTGTGCCCTCTTCATTTATATAGAGCCAGTTGTCGTACCAAGCATCACGATACAGGGATTTATATGTATAATCGCCCTTGAACCACTCCTGCTCATAGACCGCAGGGCCGCAATCGTGAGGGGAATACACAAGCTTGTTCTGATATTTTCCCAGATCAACAGGGTCATTCTTTACACCTCTGAGGTTTCCGCCCCACCAGGTGGAATAGTAATCTCCGGGGTTTGTTGAGCTGAAATCGCCGTTTGATTTGATGTCCTTGGGATATATCTCGATGCCCTCCACCATAACGAGGACGTTGGGATTTTTGCCGAGAACTGCTTTTGCGGCTTTTTCCGCAACATATTTCCAGTTGTCACTGTCCTTGCTGCCGTCCCATTTTGCTCTCGGCGACTCGTTTGCCTTGCCGTGGGGTTCATTTTTCAGGTCATATGCAATTATGGTGTCATCATTCTTATATCGTTCAGCCATCCAGGAAAGTGCAGAAAGATAGTCTTTTTCGGTCACATTTCCCTCATACCACATATTCTTCATATGACCCATTGAATCGGTTTTTGCGCAGTGAATGTCGATCATAATTTTGAGCCCGTTTGCCCTGCACTGACCCACAGCATAATCGAAAATTTCAAGGCTGTTCATTCCCACAAGATATGAATTTGTTGCCTGATTGAAATTCGCAGTGGGATAATTTCCCGAAGCCCAGTTATTGATAAGCTCCGCAGAAATTGGCACACGAAGGAGATTGAAGCCGTGGTCGGCAATTGATTTGAGTGATGTGTTAAGGTCACAGCTCCACAAGCCGTCAAAGGTGTTGGTGCCCGTGTTGTAGCCGAACCAGTTCACGCCTGTGAGCCACACCTCTCTGCCGTCCTTGTCAACTATCTTATTGCCCTTGACGGAAAGCCAGTCATCGGTGGTGGGGGCGGGAACGTCCTTTGCCTGCACGGGGGCTTTGAGAGCAGTACCCGTGCTCGATGAACCGCCCGATGATGAAGCGGCAACAGCGCCAAGGGAGCAGATAAGCTCTGCCTTGCCTGTGTCGATATCTCCGGGGTTTTTGAGTATCATTCCGAAAGTGCCTTCCCCGCCTGACGAAATAGTCTTGTTGTGGTCAACGGGGGTAATGGTCATTTTGCCGTCTTTGAGGTCAATGCCGCAGTTCCACGACTGCTCTACCGCTGCGGACTTGCCCACATATATAACGGCAGTCCAACCGTCGATATTTGCATCTGATTTATTTTTCACGGTTCCGTCTATCTGAGAATAATCCGCCGTTCCGTCATTCCAGCCGTTGGGGACGGATATCACAAGCTCTGTTTCATCAGATGATGTCTTTTCGGACTTGTCTGCGGTCTTTGCCGTTTCCGCATTTTTGGCAGATGTTACAGTCTGCTTTGTCTCCGCAGAAGTCTGCAAAGCCGTTGTCACAGCAGGCTTTTCGACTTTTGTCTCAGCTATTTCGGGCTCGGTGTCATCTGCATTAGCATCATTTGCGGCAGTCCCCGCAGACACCGCCGTTACAGTTGCCGCACCGCCGTTTCCGTAGGGGTCATAATCATCGGCAAACGGGTCATAGTCATCGCCGAAAAAGCCAGATGTTTCGGGGGTATCGGTAATTTCCGAAGCCGTGACGGTCACAGACTGCTCCGATATCTCAGGGATATCAGGTGTCTCCTCTTCCTTTCCCCCGCAGGCGGCAAGCATTGCCGAAATCACAAGGACTGATGTTAATTTTACAAATGTCCGTTTAAAGCCGTTTCCCATTTTATTGTCCCCCTGTCAGATTTTTTCGCCGATTATATAGTGATATTAACATTATATCACCTTTTGCCGCTTACGTCAACCGTTTTGCTTTGTGATGCACGGGTATAGCTATAAATCGCAATACTGCAAAAATTTACTGCAATACTATTGAAAAATGTCCTCCGCTGTGCTATACTATAATGTAAATGCAAAAATCACTCTGAAAGGACGCTAATTTTCTATTATGGAACATTCGATCATATTTCCCCTGCCCGTAGGCATTCACGTAGGCTTTGTAATCATCAGCGTTATCCTGCTGATACTCTGCTACAAAAAGAGAAAGTACACCTATGAGCTTTATATGCTGGTGGGAATAATCTCCACTATGTTCGTGTATGTCTGCAAGGAAAAGCCATATTTTTACATTCTCGGTCTTGAGGAAATAATCCTCCTTGTGCTGACAATCGTTGATATGGCAAAGGTATCAAAGGCAAATGCGGCACTTGAAAAGGCTCAGAATGAAGCTTCCGAAAGCAAGTCCGCCGATGAGACCAAGACGGAAGAAAAGCCCTCGGAAGACGAAAACACAGACAGCGAAAATTAAGGAGCATTGCCGTGAAAATAGTTCTTCTTGAAGAAAAGACCGTTTCCCAAGGCGATGTTTCCCTTGATGAGTTCAAAGCTCTCGGCGATGTCACAGGCTATCCCCTCACCACGCAGGATATGGTTGCGGAGCGTGTGGGGGACGCAGAAGCCGTTATCATAAACAAGACCGTTTTCACCCGTGAGCTTATGGAAAAATGCCCGAAGCTCAGGTACATAGGTCTCTGCGCCACGGGCTACAACAATGTTGATATCACCGCTGCCCGTGAGCTGGGGATAACCGTCTGCAACGTGCCAGCCTACTCCACATCAGCCGTTGCACAGCAGGTATTTTCCTATGTTCTTCACTTTGCAAGCAGAACTGCGGATTACAATGCCGATGTTCACAGCGGCGGCTGGGTTCGCTCCGACACATTCTCCTATTTCACTATCCCCACCTTTGAGCTTTCGGGAATGACTATGGGAATAATCGGCTTCGGCAGCATAGGTTCGGCTGTGGCAAATATCGCAAGGGCATTCGGAATGAAGGTCATCGCATCAACGAGGACCCCAAAGACCGCGGAGGGCGTGACTTTTATGTCCACAGATGAAGTCTTTGCAAAGGCGGATTTCATATCTCTCCACTGCCCCCTTACCGATGAAACGAGAGGCCTTGTGAACACTGAAAAGCTGCGGCTCTGCAAGCCAACTGCATACATCATAAACACATCGAGAGGTCCTGTGGTGAATGAGCACGACCTTGCCAAAGCCCTGAATGACGGCATTATTGCGGGAGCAGGTCTTGACGTTGTGAAGGTCGAGCCGATGAGAGCGGATAATCCGCTCCTCGGTGCAAAAAACTGCATTATCACCCCCCACGTTGCCTGGGCGCCTGTCCAGACAAGAAAGCGGCTCATCTCCGCCGCTGCGGACAATCTCAGAAGCTTCATAAACGGCACACTCCAAAACAAAGTAAATTAATGAAAGACAGGTTTACATATGTTTGATATAAGCACAAAGAAAAGAATAGTTATCAAGGTGGGCACCTCCACCCTTACCCACCAAACAGGCAGGCTCAATATCAGAAGGATGGAAAGGCTGGTCAAGACCCTTGCGGATATCCAGAACAGCGGACGTGAAATTATCCTTGTTTCATCGGGAGCTATCGGTCTCGGAATGTCCAAAATGGGTCTCAGGGAGCGTCCAAAGGACACGCCTATGAAGCAGGCTTGTGCGGCTGTGGGTCAGTGCGAGCTGATGTATATGTACGACTGTCTCTTATACACATCTCCGAGCCCACGAGACGCTACGCTATCTCG
>CAMBJF010000103.1 GCA_945867875.1 uncultured Ruminococcus sp.
TACACACTGCATATCGTCGGCAGCGTCAGATGTGTATAAGAGACAGGTCAAAAGGCTTGCCCACGTTCTGAACATCAACGGTCTGACCGCCGATCATTCCCATAACGCCGACAGCCTCGGACAGGACCTTTATCACCCTTATCCTCTGCTCAAAGGACAGCTTTTCATCAGATGAAATGACCTCGAAAGCATAATTTTCAAGAGCATCTCCAGCAAGCAGAGCAATATCCTCTCCGAACTGCTTGTGACAGGAAGGCTTTCCTCTGCGGAAATCATCATTGTCCATACAGGGCAGATCGTCGTGGATGAGGGAAAATGTGTGTATCATTTCAAGAGCGCAGGCAGAATCCAGAGCCTTTTCCCCGCTGCCGCCGAAAATGCGTGCAAATTCCGTTGCAAGAACGGGTCTGATGCGCTTTCCGCCAGCCGCAAGTGAATATTTCATAGCCTGCGCACAGATAAGCTGATGGGGAGCGTTCTTTTCGGTGTAAACGCCCATAAGCTCTTCAAGTCTGCCGTTTATGAGCTGTGCACGGCGTTCAAGAATTTCTTTCATATTATAATTCCTCCGCACTTGTGACCTTCATAACCGATTTTTCAGCTTCATCAAGGAGCTTTTTGCACTTTGCAAGCTCGTCTGCACCGCTTTTGTAAAGCTCAACGGCTTCTTCAAGGGGAATATCTCCCTCCGAAAGCCTGCCGATTATTTCATCAACGTGTTTAACGGATTTTTCAAAGCTCATTATGACTTCTCCTTATTATTTTACGATAACGGCGCTTGCTTCATTGTCCGCAAACCTGACCGTTATCCTGTCCCCTTCCGAAAGCTCATCTGCCGACTTTATAAGCTCATTTTCCTTATAAACAAGGCTGTAGCCCCGTGACATAATTTTCAGAGGGCTGAGCGAATCAAGGGCAGCGGCTCTTGAACCGATGACAGCCTTTTTCTTTTCAATGCAGCTTTTCATCGCTTCCGAGAGCCTTATCTCATTAGATGCAAGCTTTTCCCTCATTGCGGACAATGCTGCCGAGGGAGCATAATTTTTCAGCTCCGATTCAATTGCCATAAGCTCGTGTCTTTTGCGTGCTATGACCGTGGCAAATGCATTGTCGAGAGCATTTTTATATGAATCAACTGCCGCCGAAAGTGACGCTGTATCGGGAACTGCAAGCTCTGCCGCAGCCGACGGCGTGGGGGCACGGAGATCGGATACAAAATCAATGAGAGTGGTATCCGTTTCGTGACCTACGGCGGAAATAACAGGGGTGTTCATTGCAAAGACCGTGCGGGCGATCTTTTCGCTGTTGAATGCAAAAAGATCCTCGGGAGAGCCGCCACCACGTCCGCATATGATAACGTCACAGCCGCTTGAATCAGCAAATTCAAGCGCCTCGCAAATCGAATCGACAGCATATTCTCCCTGAACCACGCAGGGAAAAATGACAGCTTCACAGAACGGATAACGCCTGCCGATAATATTCAGTATATCCCTTAAAGCAGCTCCGCCCTTAGCCGTAACTATGCCCACACGCTTCGGGAATTTCGGTAGAGGCTTTTTGTATATCGGCTCAAAAAGTCCTTCCGCTGCAAGCTTTTCTTTTAACTGTTCAAAAGCAAGATACTGAGCGCCGATGCCGTCGGGCTGGATATCCGTAACATAAAGCTGATAAACGCCGTCACGTTCAAAGACCTGCAAACTGCCCATAACAATTACATTCATACCGCTTTGAGGCATAAATTTAAGGGAAGCCGCATAGCTGCTGAACATTACAGCCTTTATTGATGATGAGCTGTCTTTGAGGGTAAAATAAAAGTGACCCGTCCGCATATGGTGGGTAAAGCCCGATATCTCGCCCTTTACAAGAAGCCCTCTGAGCTTTGTGTCCTCTTTTATTTTAAATGACATATAGCGGTTAAGCTGGGAAACTGTCAGAATGCTGCTCATTTAAACTGCCTTTCATAAGTATAATATGCATACAGTGCAATTCCTGCGGCGTTATCGCAGGAAAATTCGGGAGCGGAGAAATATACATCGTCAAATCTTTTTCTGAGCAATTCTTTTATATAGCCGTTGGACATAACTCCCCCCGCAAATATCACAGGGAGCTTTCCGTATTTCTCATAGGCATAAGCGGTCATTTCGCTTACAGATGAATAAACGGCATTAAGAATGAATCTCGCTGTATTTTCGGGAGTTTCGCCCCCTGCAAGCATAGCCTGAGCCTTGTTCTCAAATCCCGAGAGACAGCAGGAACCGTTTCGCATAACAGCCTTTGCCTTGATGCTCTTGTCCGATTTTTCAGCCAGCTTTTCAAGAGCAGGACCGCAGGGAAAATCAAGCCCCAGCATAAGTCCTGTGCGGTCGATGAGCTGACCTGCTTTAAGATCGAGAGATGATGCTGTTTCGGTGACTTTTATAAGCTCGTTTTCATCAGGCTCGCAGTAAAGACAGTCGGTAGTGCCGCCGCTTACGTGAAAAGCTATGAACGGTGAATTTATCATAGAAAGCCTGCCCGCCGAATACAGCGCCGCAAGGATATGTCCTATCTGGTGAGATGTCTTGAAAACAGGAATGCCGTTTACCGCACCGATGCTGTCTCCAAGCCCCTCTCCGCAGAGAAAGCAGGGCATATAGGAGCCCTCGATATTTCTCGGACGAAATGACGCTCCGACTGCGCATATTTTATCTTTACCGTCATAATCGGCAAAAAGCTTTGTGACCATTTCGGGGAGCTGTTTTGTATGCTGAAAGACAGCATCGCTCTGACGGAGACCCGCTTCGCCGCTTTTTACCGAAAGCAGCTTTTTGCGTGATAATACCGCACCGACGTCACTGTCAAAAAGCGCCGCAGATGTAGTGTAATTGCTGGTGTCAAGCCCTAAAAAAAGCGGCATTATTCCTCGTCTCCCAGGGACTTTTCGGGTATGTTCTTCTCAGGTATCTTTCCGCTGCGGGCAAAAGAACCGAGAACACCGTTGACAAAGTGCTTGTCAGCGTCAAATGCATATTTCTGAGTAAGTAAAACAGCCTCGCTTATGGCAACGCTTACGGGAACGCTTTCCTCGTAAAGGCACTCATAAACCGCAAGTCTCAGAACTGCAAGGCTTACCTTGCCTATTCTCTCAACTTTGCGCTTTTCGCTGTACTGTGAGATTATTTCATCAAGCTCATCAGCCTTTTCGGTAACTGCCTTGAAAATGCGGCAGACCTCGTCGTTAAAATCATATTCGTCTGCGTCCTTGGCAAACTCGATTATCTCATCGCAGGTGTCGTCTCTGAACAGCTTTTCAAAAATAAGCAGAAATGCAGCTTCTCTGATGTGACTTTTCTTTAATGCTTTACCCATATTTTAAATATCCTTTCCCGTGATCAGATGTTATACAAGCCTTAAAGCCTGTGAGAATACCGAAAAATTTTCGGCATTCTACAGGCTGCTTTTATACCTGCTGCTTTAGTATGTAAAAGCGGCAAATATATTCACTGTTTCTATTATATCACATCTTCGGGAAATACACAACTACTTAACTTCAAAAATTCTGATATTTTCCGAAGGAATTGTAACCTCTGTTAACAAAATATCTTTTATCTGTGCAGCTTCATCTGCGGCAAGCCCCTCTGAGCGAACAACTATGCTTGCAGTCTCGCCGTCCAGATACACAACGCAGTCCTCAAAGCCCTGTGCCTTGATGAGCGATTCGATCTTGCTCTCGCTTTCGGAAAGCTGTGAAAGGTTCACCGCCTCCATTGTATAAGCCGCATTTTCCTCTTCGGTAAGATCGCCGCCGTTTAAAATAGCCGATAAGGTCTGCACGGCATCGTCACGGGAGGTCATTCTCGAAAGCCTTGCCTGAGCAAAATAATCGGAAGTATCTACATCGGCAGAGACCTCCTTTACCTCGTCGGGGCTGTCCGAATTGACAAATGCAGCCTCGCCGTAATTTACTCCCCTGCTTTCGCCCGACTGGGACATATCTGCATTTGCGGCGATCTCATCGCCAACCTCAGAGAACACGTAGTTCATATACACCGCAATTCCGAGAACAAGTGTGAGACCTGCAAGGATTATCTGCTTTTTTCCGATGATAAGATTTGGTTTGCGCATAACTGATTCCTCCGTTTTATAAAAAATTATTCCATAGCGGCAACGTATATCCTGCCTGCGGGTATGCCGAGGACTGCCGTTACTGTGCGGTATATCTCCTCACGCACCCTGTCGGACTTTCCGCCGCCGCAAACTACCGCAACACCTGTTATGGCAGGAGTGTTCACCTGCCTTAGCAGTGCTTCTTCGCTGTTTCCGTTTCTAACTGTAACATATTCGTTTTCGGTCTTTTCGCCGTTTATCTTTTCAGCCTGTGCGTATATGTATTCCTCTGTGGAGCTGAAAGATATCATAACCTTTACATCTCCCACCCCGTCTATGGCGGAAAGAAGCTCTTCGAGCCGCCGTTCGGTGTCCGAGTTGTAGTCTGTCCAAACGTTTGACGCAGGTTCGGTGACGATGGTTTCCTTTGGTTCTTCATTTTCATTACCTCCGAAAAAAAGTATCATAAGCATTCCCGCAATACCCACTGCGGCAGCGGCTGTCATTGCCTTTCTGCTGCCTGTGAGCCTGCTGTAAAACTCTTTTAATCTGTCAGGAATATTCATTGATTGTGTCCTCCGCTTTTACATTCACAAATGAACTGTCTATGCCCATAGCCTGTGAAGCTGTCTTTTCCGCCGCTTTGATCTGTGAGCTGTTTTCGATAATAATTTCTGCTCCTGTAATAGATATGCTGCCGTCTGCGGAATTATTTATATCTACGGATATTTTTATTGGTTTTATCCCACGTGAGGCAAGCTCATTACCAAGGCTCTCGCTGATATTCGCACTAATGAGCCTGTCAGTCTGACGGTCGCATATTTCAGAGTAATCGTCGGGAAGAGAATCTGTAAAATCAAACATATCGCCGTCAAGCTGTATATCCGCAAAGGGAGCGACTATCACAAGGATAAGTATGAGGGAGAATATCATATTTATCTGCCCCGAAAATTTTTCCGAGGGGGTCATATTTTTTAGCACCGAGAAAATTATCCCCAGCACACAGGCAGATGCAGCCGAAGCGCAGAGCATATCCATAAGCATTCCCCTCCATTTATGCATTCACAGTGCCCATACCCGCCGCCATAAGTATAACGGTGGATATCACGAACATTACCGCAAAGCAGGCAAGCACCGCAGCGGTCAGGGAAAGCAGCGATGAAGTACCCTTGAAAAACACTCCAAGCTCCTTTACCCCAAACATTTCCGCAGCAGCCTCCCCCGCAGACAGCGCAAGGTACAGGCACAGGGTCTCAAGCACGGGCGGCAGCAGCATTATGCACAGTGCGATTATGCCGAATGCCCCCGCCGCACCTCTCAGAAGTCCAAGCCCCGACCGCATAGTTGAATATGCATCCGCAACGGCACTGCCCACCACGGGAACAAAGTTTGATACCACAAATTTTGCAGCCTTGACCCCAAGAGTGTCCGCCGATGCACCGACTATGGACTGTATGGAAAGCAGACCCGTAAACACGGTCATTGCAAAGCCGAGAAAAAGGGATACCGCTTTTTTTAGAAGTCCTGTAACAGAAGAAAGACTGAACGAGGGATTGATGGCGTCAATTATACTCATAGCCGTGCATACCGATATGACAGGCATAAGTATATCGGAAGAAAGCCTTACCGCCGCTTCCGCAATAAGCAGGACTATGGCGTTGTAACTCACCGATGAAGCCGCATTTCCTGCCGCCGCAGATATCCCCGCAAATATTGGAACATAGCAGAGCATAAATTCACTGCCGCTTCTGAGCGTTTCGGCACAGCCTTTTATACAGCTGTCCACGGACGGTACCGTAAGCGTCACCGCCGCCATTACCGCCACCGCTCTGTAAAGCTCCGTGCCGCCCTTGTTCCCAAGTGAATCCGCAGCCGCACCCGAAGCAGCCCCAAGTATCACCACCGAAAGTATCAGCCCGAGAAGCTTTATGGGTGCTGCGGCGCTGTGCTTTAGCTTTTCGGTCATATATGATATGACCGTTTTGGGGGTGAGAGCGGTAATGCTGTCGGGGTCATCGGGAGAGATTCCGTTATCTTCAAGGAAATCCGCCGCATCATACGGCAGTGCTTCGGAAATACTGTCAACGCCGTATTCCTCCGCAAGCTCACCCACAGAGATCTCCTCTGCCGAAACGCTTTGAGATAAAAACACCGCCGTGAGCAGTGATATGATAAATGCCGTTAAAATTTTTAAACACCGTCTCATTTTTCTTTCCTCAATATATAAGTTCAAGGGCAAGTCCTGCTGTTTTTTCAAACAGCGGCAGGGCAAGTATCAGGAGCGCTGTTTTTCCTGCCATTTCTGCCTGCACCGCAAGAGTTTCCTCACCGCTGTCACGGCATATATCAGATGCAAGCTGGGTCAGGCAGCATATTCCAAGACCTTTGAGCATTATTGTGAGATATGTCTCATCTGTCGATATCCTGCTGTACATATCCTCTATCCGCTCGATCACGGGCACAAGGCAGCCGATAACAGCGGTTGATATGACCACCGCTGCGGCTATTTTTATAAGCACGCCGTATTCCTTTGCACCGTTGTCATAAACACGGCACATCACAGCTGCAAATATGCACACTCCCGCTATGATAATAAGCTTATCCGCCGTCATAGCTATATACCGAAGGTCTCACGGACGGTCTCGAACAGATTACCAATCTCGCTTATCATAAGCATAAGCACCACTACAAGCCCCGCAAGAGTGGTCATTAGAGCCTGCTCGTCCCGCTCCGCTTTTTTGAGAAGTATGTTCAGCACCGCCACGATTATCCCCACGCCTGCCACCTTGAAAATAAGCTCGATATCCATTCTGTTTTATCGTCCCTTCTGATCACACAAGCATTATGGCAATGAATGCCCCCGCCACGGCTCCAAGCGCTCTGTAGAGCTTTCCTTTTGCAAGATACTGCTCCCGTGCCTCGCTTATGAGCCTGTCCGCTTCATCGCAAAGCCCTGTGAGCGCACAGAGCTGACCATCGCTGTCGCAGGAACCAAGTATTCTGCCTGTCCTTGAAATAACGGATATATCCTCTGCCGTCAGTTCACCTGAATTTTCCGATATTGCCTTTTCCCAAAGCCCGTCAAAGGTCATTTCGCCGTCATCAAAGCATTTTGTTGAATATTTCTGCAAGTATGCAATAAAACCCAGCTCGGAAAGCTCGCTGTTTTCCGAAAGCCTGCGAATGATTTCCGATACCTCAAGTGCTTCATATCGTATCATCAGCCGCAGAGATTCAAGCATTATCCGCACCTGTTTCAGCGTTTTAAACCTTTTTTTCAGACTTTCCGCCGCAAAAGAGCCTGCCGCCACAGATGCAGTCAGAAGAAATACAGTCCCTACAAGCCTTATCATTTTCCCTCACCGCCCTCTCTCAGCTTTATAAGCTCCTCCGACCTGTATATCCGACTTATCTGTCTGTCCCGGATAAATGCGGCATATTCAAAGGCTTTGCAGGCGATGAGCAGATAAACACTGCTGCTTATAAGCTCTCTTACATTGCCGCTGTGCATAGTTGCACCGATCTTCACGCCGCTTATCCACGCTCTTTTTAATGCCGCAATATCGTCATCAGCGCCTATCTCATCGCAGAATATCATTCTTGGGGACATTACCCTTACCGCTGCGGCTATCCCATCGGATTTTGAAAATCCGCTGAATACATCTGTGTTTGCACCCACGTGATTATTGTGATTTCCGCCACTGACGGAAGCTATCTCGAAACGCTCGTCAATAAGTGACACGGGAAGCCTGTCCCCCACCTGACGGCAAAGGTCTCTGAGCACGGTGGTCTTTCCCGAACAGGGTTCACCGAATATTAAAATGCTTTTAAGACCATTTTGCATAACCGCAGACATAATTTCATCTGCTGCACCGATGACCTCTCCCGCTATCCTGAAATTTATGCCGTTTATGTATT
>CAMBJF010000104.1 GCA_945867875.1 uncultured Ruminococcus sp.
GAGCCAGCCTGTCATCGATGTGCGCAGAAGCCGAGATATCCGACATAACCGTTAACGACGGCGGAAATGTCAGGGAACTTTTTGCGGAGCATAATTACGATATCGCCCTTCTTGTCCTCCCCTTTTCGGACAGATTCGGCGCCGATACCGCCGCATATCTTGGCAAAAGCTATGACACTCAGACTATCGCCTTTGTCCCCTCAAAGGTGTATGACGATGTGTGCATAAAGCTGTCTGGCTCGGGTATCCTTATCCTGCCCAAATCAGCTCCGAGGTCGCTCATCGTAAATGCGCTCCGCAACGCCGTTCACGTCAAGGATAAGCTGGACGGTCTCAGGGACGAAAAGCGTGTGCTTACGGAAATGGTCAATGAAATGAAGCTTGTGAGCCGTGCAAAATGCGTTCTTATCGAGTATCTGCGAATTTCCGAAAAGGAAGCTCACCGACAGATGCAGAAGCGTGCAATGGACCAGAGGATAACCCTTTCGGAAGTGGCTATGGACATTCTTAAGACATATGAATACAATTAAGGAAGTGCTTTCTTTATGAAGTTTACAAAAATGCAGGGCATCGGCAATGATTATATCTACGTCAACTGCTTTGAGGAAAAGGTCGATGACCCCGAAAGGGTATCGCAGATAGTGAGCGACCGTCATTTCGGCATCGGCGGCGACGGCCTTGTGCTCATTATGCCCTCGGACAAAGCAGATTTTCGTATGAGAATGTTCAACGCTGACGGCAGCGAGGGAAATATGTGCGGAAATGCCACCCGCTGCATCGGCAAGTTTGTCTATGATAACGGGCTTACGAACAAGACTGAGATCACTCTTGAAACCAAAAGCGGTATCAAATATCTGACCCTTTATCCCGAAAACGGAAAGGTCAAAACTGTTCTTGTGAATATGGGCAAGGCTGTGCTCACTCCTGTTGATATACCGATGAAAGTGGAGGGCGAAAGCTTTATAAACAAGCCCATCGAGGTACTGGGCAGCGAAGTTTATATCACCGCCGTTTCAATGGGCAATCCCCACGCTGTGACATATGTTGACGATGTTATGTCCCTTGACCTTGAAAAAATAGGCCCTGCATTTGAAAATCACCCCATTTTCCCCGAAAGGGTCAATACCGAATTTATAAAGGTCCTTGACAGCCACACCATTCAGATGAGAGTGTGGGAGCGTGGCTCGGGAGAGACTTGGGCGTGCGGAACGGGCGCTTGTGCTGCGGCAGTGGCATCGGTAAAAAACGGCTATTTCAAAAACGGCGAGGAGATCACCGTAAAGCTCAGAGGCGGCGACCTTTTCATCACTTACAACACTGACGGAACAGTGCTTATGCGCGGCGCTGCCGAGACAGTATTCACAGGCGAGATAGATATCTGAAAGGACGAAAAACAATGGTTAAGATAAACGAAAATTTCCTTACAATGAAGAAAAATTACCTCTTTATTGATATTGCCAAAAGGCTCAAAGCATTCACCGCCGCAAATCCCGACAAGCCTCTTATAAGAATGGGAATCGGCGATGTTACTCTCCCCCTTGCCCCTGTTGTTGTGGAGGCTATCAAAAAGGCTGCCGATGAAATGGGCGTCAAGGAGACCTTCCGTGGCTATGAGGACAGCGGCACGGGCTATGATTTCCTCAAAGAAGCCATTGCTGGATATTACAAAAGCTTCGGCGTTTCACTGGAGCTTTCCGAAATTCGTGTGAATGACGGTGCAAAGGCTGACTGCGGCAATATTACGGATATTTTTGGCGACGGCAACACCATTCTCGTAACAGACCCTGCATATCCCGTTTATGTTGATTCAAACATTATGGCAGGCAGAGAGGTCATCTATGCCGATTCAAACGAGGAGAACGGTTTTGCGGCAATGCCCGATGAAAATGTTCACGCCGATATCATTTACCTCTGCTCCCCCAACAATCCCACAGGCTCTGTTTATACAAAATCACAGCTTAAGGAATGGGTGGATTATGCACTGAAAAATGAAGCCGTTATCATCTTCGACTCCGCATACGAGGCATTCATCTCCGACCCTGAGCTTCCAAGGAGCATTTATGCTGTGGAGGGTGCAAAGAAGTGTGCCATTGAGATGTGCTCACTGTCCAAAACCGCTGGCTTCACAGGCACACGATGCGGCTACACCATTATCCCCGAGGAGCTTATCGTAAAGGCCTCCGACGGCACAGACGTAAGCCTTGCTCAGATATGGGGACGCAGACAGGGCAGCAAATTTAACGGTGTCTCCTATCCCATTCAGAGAGGTGCGGAGGCTGTTTTCACCCCCGAGGGACAGAAGCAGACCCACGAAGCCATTGACTATTACAGAAGAAACGCAAAGGTTATGGCGGACGCTCTCACCGAGCTTGGTATCAAGTTCACAGGCGGCATCAACTCCCCCTACATCTGGCTCAAGTGCCCCAACAATATGGGCAGCTGGGAATTTTTCGACTATCTCTTAAACAACATTCAGGTCGTAGGAACTCCCGGCGAAGGCTTCGGAAAGAACGGCGCAGGCTGGTTCAGACTTACCGCTTTCGGAACATATGAAAACACTGTTGAAGCTATGAGGAGACTCAAAGAGCTTTTGAAGTAAAATAATTTTCCCCGTGAATGCATATAAATATCACTTCACGGGGAATTTTATGCATTTGCGGATTTTTTTAACATTAACGAGCCGGCTTATACTAATAACCAATAAAACTGTAGACAAAGACAGCAGATAGAACGCTGCCAATCTAGGAAAGCGACTGCAGGCGGGCTTGCCGCCCGGCAAGGGAGTGTTGCTTTATAAAGCAACCTGACGACGAGTGGCTGCGTTATAGCTGTCGAATTTGTCTATAGGTTGGATAAAGATCAGTATTAGGTTCGGACAGCTTTCGAGCACCTTCCTGCCCACAGGTTCAAGCCCCGTGATAACGCCGTCCGCATCGCCTATCAGAGCGCTCATTTCTTCCTCCGATGTGCTTGTACCGCAGTTTTTACCGCTGTGGTCGATAACCGTGAAGCCGCTTTCTTCAAGCAGTCTCACAGCCCCCGCATCGGGCAGGTCAGAATTTCTTGCGGTTATTACGATTTTCTTGCCGTTCATTTTTCAAGCTCCATAATTATTATACCGAAAAGGTCTCCCCGCAAAACTGCGGAGAGACCTCATTTTATCAGATAGAATATACCTTTTCAGCGCTCAGAATAGTAAATCCTCCCTCTGTGAGAGCCTCGAGAGCCTTGTCATTGTTCTCAACTCTCAGGATAGCATATGCATCATCGCCTGATTTTTCAACGAATGCATACATATACTCAACGGAAATGTTCGCCTTGTAAAGGCATTCAACTGCTTCAGCAAGTCCGCCGGGACGGTCGCCGATGCACACTGCGATAACATTTGTAACGGAAATGGTCACCTCAGCGGCTTTGAGCACTTCGGAAGCCTTGTCGGGGTCATTTACGATAAGGCGAAGAATGCCGAAATCTCTTGAATCCGCAACGGAGAATGCACGGATATCAATGTTGTTGTCGGCAAGAAGTCTTGTAACGGCACTGAGCTTGCCGGGCTTGTTTTCAACGAATACGGATAACTGCTTAACTAACATATTATCACCCTTTCATATTAGTCGTGAAGCTTTCTCTTGTCGATAACTCTTACAGCCTTGCCCTCACTTCTGGCAATGGTCTTGGGAGATACGAGATGTACCTTGGGGCTGATGCCGAGTATCTGCTTGATAGCGGCGGTAAGAGCCTTTTCCTTGTCCTGAATGCCCTTAACGGTATCGGTGAACTGCTCCTCGTTCATCTCAACATAAACATCGAGAGTATCGGAATTGTTAACTCTGTCCACCTCGATCTGATAGTTGGGAGCATAGCCCTGCTCGATGAGAACGGTCTCGATCTGTGAGGGGAATACGTTTACGCCCCTGATGATGAGCATATCATCGCTTCTGCCCATAGGCTTGGTCATCTTGATAAGTGTTCTTCCACAGGAGCACTTCTTGCGGCTGAGAACGCAGATGTCACGGGTTCTGTATCTGAGAAGAGGGAATGCCTCCTTGGTGATGCTTGTGAAAACCAGCTCACCCTTTGAGCCTTCGGGAAGGACCTCGCCTGTATCGGGGTCGATTATTTCTGCAATGAAGTTATCCTCATTGATGTGCATACCCGACTGCTCGCTGCACTCGAATGCAACGCCCGGACCGCTTGTTTCGGTAAGGCCGTAGATATCATATGCCTTGATGCCGAGGGACTTTTCGATCTCACGTCTCATTTCCTCAGTCCAAGGCTCTGCACCGAAGATACCGGCTTTGAGCTTGATATCGTCGGGAGTAAGACCCATTTCGTGAAGTGTCTCACCGATATATGCAGCATAGGAGGGGGTACAGCAGAGAATTGTGGAACCAAGATCTCTCATAAACTGTATCTGTCTTTCGGTGTTTCCCGAGGACATAGGAAGTGTAAGGCAGCCTACCTTGTGAGAACCGCCGTTAAGACCTGCTCCGCCTGTGAAAAGTCCGAAACCGTATGCAACGTGGCACACATCTTCCTTTGTTCCGCCCGCAGCTGTGATAGCTCTTGCGCAGCAGTCGTCCCAAATGTCAATGTCGTGCTGAGTATAGAATGCAACGACACGCTTGCCTGTTGTGCCGCTGGTGGAATGTATTCTTACGCAGTCAGCAAGGGGCTTTGCAAGCAGTCCGTAGGGATATGCCTCTCTAAGGTCGGATTTTGTAAGGAATGGCAGCTTGTGAAGATCGTCTGTGGACTTGATATCGTCGGGAGTAACGCCCTTCTCGTCCATAAGCTTCTTGTAGTAAGGCACATTCTCGTAAACGTGCTTTACCTGTGCCACAAGGCGCTCGTCCTGAAGCTTTTTCATATCCTCACGGGACATACATTCAATTTCTTTGTTCCAGTAGTTTTCCACTGTTTCGGACCTCCGTCTAAAAATTTATTTTTCCGCCTATGCGGATAATTTCACTGCTTACTTGGCATTTCTTCCCAGCTCAAAAGCCTTTTTGTTAAGCTCCAGGAACTTGGGAGGAACGCACTGCTCAATGGCATTCTGCCACAGCTGCTCTTCAAATTCTGTCTGAGCGGAAACCACGCCCATAAGAACAACGTTTGAAGCCTTGGCATTTCCTGCCTGCTCCGCAAGACCGAGAGCGTCAACGGCTGTTACCTGAATGCCCATAGCCTTTATCTTTGCGGCAATATCCTCAGGATACTGCGCCGCACCTGTGATAACGGGCATAGGATCAAGCTGCTGGGTCGATGTGATGAGCTTGCCGCCCTTTTTGAGGTAAGGCAGCCACCTTGCAGACTCCAGCATTTCAAAGGAGATGATAACATCAGCCTCACCCTTTTCGATAACGGGAGAGCAAACCTCGTCCCCGTACTTTACGTATGTGACCACCGAGCCGCCCCTCTGGGACATTCCATGTACCTCGGACACCTTTACGTCAAAGCCCTTGGCAAGAAGAACATTTCCCAGAAGTCGGGAAGCCAGCAGTGAGCCCTGTCCGCCCACGCCGACTATCATAATTGATCTTGTTTCCATAAAATAAGTCTCCTAAAAATTATTTCTTTGCAAGCTTCCTGACGCCTGCGACACCGCCCAGCAGAGCGAAAATATAGCTTTTCACAAGTGATGAAGTGAAATCTTCCTGCACTTCAAGAAGAGCGGTAAATTCAGTGAAATTTCTGAAGCAGTCGAAAATGCCGATGTGATACTCGCCCTCGCTGTATTCGTTGAGAGCGTCGCTCATTTCCCACGACCACACAAATCTTTCACAGAGATATACATTGATCATCATTACAACTGCGCAAATAACTACCCCTGCCCAGATGTTCATATTACTGCTTTTTGATGTAAATTTATCGCAGGCGATGATCGAACCGAGAAACATAAAAAATCCCGCTATCGCCGCAACATATCCTGCCTTGCCCAAAACTATCCAAAGGAATACAGCAGGCAGTGAGCCCACCACTGCGCCCAGCAAAGCCTTCAAAAGCGTAACGGCAGTTGATTCTTCGGGCACAGCTTCGGCAATTGTCTGATAATCATTCATTTCCATATATTTTTACCCCTTTTATGTCTGTCAGTTTATGTCTTACTTAACGATTGCCTTGGGCTTGCAGACCTCTGTGCAGATTCCGCAGCCTACGCACTGAGTATGGTCGATAACGCACTTGCCGTTTCTTACGGAAATTGCGGGACAGCCCAGCTTTAAGCACATCTTACAGCCGACGCACTTATTCTCGTCCACCTTAAGGGGAGGATTGTGCTTAACATATTTAAGAAGTGCACAGGGACGTCGGGAAATTATAACAGAAGCCTCAGGAGCGGCAAGCTCCTCCTTGATGGCAGCCTCAGTCTGAGCCAGATCGTAGGGGTCAACCACAACCACTCTCTTGATTCCCACCGCATGACAAAGCTCCTCAAGGTTAACAGCCGCCGCAGGATCACCCTTGAGATTTTTGCCCGTAGTGGGGTTCTGCTGATGACCTGTCATACCTGTAATGGAGTTGTCGAGAATGATAACGGTGGAATTTGTGGCATTATATGCAATGTTCACAAGACCTGTTATGCCGCTGTGCATAAACGTGGAATCACCGATAACAGCAACTGTTTTCTTCTCGGCTTCCTCTCCCCTTGCCTTGTTGAAGCCGTGGAGTGCGGAAACGGAAGCACCCATACAAATGGTGGTGTCCATTGAATTAAGAGGTGCGGAAGCGCCGAGGGTGTAGCAGCCGATATCGCCCGAAACGGTGATCTTGTTCTTTGAAAGGCAATAGAACAGACCTCTGTGGGGACATCCTGCGCACATAACGGGAGGACGGACAGGAACATTCTCGGGGAATGCCATGACCTCGTTCTTTTTGCCAAGAAGCTTTTCAGCGACAACAGCCTGAGAAAATTCGCCGATGAAGCCGAATATCTCCTTGCCCTTAACGTCAAGACCAAGCTTGCGGCAGTGAGTCTCGATAACATCATCAAGCTCCTCGATAACATAAACGGTCTTGTGCTTTGCGCAGAAGTCCTTTATGAGCTGAACGGGGAAAGGATTTACCATACCAAGCTTAAGGTATGAAGCGCTGTCCCCCATTGCCTCCCTTGCGTACTGGAAGCAAACGCCGCTTGTGATGATGCCGATGTCGGTGTTATTTTCGATGACCTTATTTAAAGGAGAAGTCTCTGCGTATGTAACAAGCTTTGCTGTTCTCTCCTCAACAAAAACGTGCTTTGGACGGGCATATGCGGGCATCATAACGTATTTCTGAGGACATTTTACATATTCCTTAAGAGGGTGCTCCTCCCTGTCGAAAAGCTCAACTGCTGACTGGGAATGAGCAACTCTTGTGCACATTCTTACGATAACGGGAGTGTCGAATTTCTCGGATATCTCGTATGCAGCCTTGACAAAATCTCTTACCTCACCCGAATCGGAGGGTTCAAGCATAGGAACCTTTGCAGCAATGGCATAATGACGGGAATCCTGCTCGTTCTGAGAGGAGTGCATTCCGGGGTCGTCAGCAACAGCAAGCACCATTCCGCCGTTCACACCTGTGTATGAGAATGTGAACAGAGGGTCAGCGGCAACGTTCAGACCAACGTGCTTCATTCCGCAGAATGAACGCGCACCTGCGATAGAAGCGCCGATAGCGGTCTCGGCAGCCACCTTTTCATTGGGCGCCCACTCAGCATAGATATCGTCGTATTTAGCGGCGTACTCGGTGATCTCGGTGGAGGGGGTTCCGGGGTAGCTTGAAACCACCGTAACTCCAGCCTCGTAAAGACCTCTTGCAAACGCCTCATTTCCAAGCATAAGCTTTTTCATCAGAATAATTTCCTTTCTTACAACTAAACTTAGTAGTCAAATTTACTATAATTATATCACCTTTGGCGAATAATTTCAATACAATTTGGCAAAATTCTTTCGCTTTCGCAAAATTTATAGAAAACTACATCAAAATTATAGAAAACTACATCAG
>CAMBJF010000105.1 GCA_945867875.1 uncultured Ruminococcus sp.
ATTCTTTCTCATCGGTATCACCGACAGCTTTATTATATTACCACACTTTTTCTCTACTGTCAATACTTTTTCGACAGATTTTTTAGGTTTGGCAGTTTTACACATATACACCTTAATTTTTGCATTGCCTTGTGTGCATATTTACCCAAATTTTACATCAATCCAGCGTCTCCAAGAAATCCACCAGCTGCCTTGCAGCTTTTTCGTGTGTCGCCACAGACGGGTGATAGTCTCCCCCGTAGCCGTCCTCTTCACTCTGATAGTCAAACTTCATCGTATAAATATGCTCATCAGAGTTGTCCGCCGAGAAATCCTCTGCCGCCTTTTCAATCTGCCCAAACAGCTCCGCACCCATTATTCCCATAGTACAAACAATATCCGCCTCAGGATTATGCTCTCTCACATCTCCCAAAAAGTCGTAATACGCCTCATAAAACTCATACTGCCTGTCCTCGTCCTTGCCCGTGTAGCTGTAATCATTCGTGCCTATGTTAATGACAACAATGTCACTGCCCCCGCCGAAGTCCCACTCCGACAGCGGTTCAATGCCTCTTCTCTGCTCAAAATTGGTGTCCGTGTAATCATACACCTCTCCCAATAACAGATAATCCTCTTTCTCCCCCACGTATTCCGTGTAATTTGAAATAAGACCAAGCCCGCTTATGCACACAAGGCTGTAATCAGCGTCAAGCTCCTTCGCCGCAAGATACCCATAAGTCGCCGCACCGTTCTCATAATCGCAGCTAAATCCATACTCAGGACCGTCCGCCTCATTGGAATAACCGCAGGTTATAGAATCCCCTATGACCTCGATAGACCGTTCCTTCTTAGCAGAGGGCGCAAGCCTGCTTGCATTGCAGGTCACAGACTTCACCCCCGTGTTCGTCGTCTGATTTTCGGTCAGCTTCACAATGCCGATCTCAGCATTTTTCAGCTCTTCCCCCTCATACAGCACATAGCTCTGCTCCCCGTCCTCGAGACGTATCCTCTTGACAAGCTCACCGTTGATCTCAACGCCTATCCAACCCTGCTGCCTGTCGGAATATGCCCCGCCGTTGGAAACAAGTACAGCCTCTGCCCTGTCACCTGTCATATTGAACCGCACAGCCGAGCCCGTATATGAAAGATACTCAATATCATTATGCAAAATATGCCTGCCGTTAAATTTCACAATCTCCTCCGAGGGCACAAAAGTGACCTCCTCCGACCGTGACGAAAAGAAATACGGAACACCCTCGAGGCCCTTTTCCTCAGCCTCGGGGTCAATGTCATGAACTGCTTCAGCCGATGTTTCAGAAGTTTCAGCGGCAGATGTCTCCGAATTGTCCGCATAGGAAGTCACAGGCTCCCCAGAATTTGTATTTCCGCAGGCAGTAAGACACAATACCGCTGCAACAATCATAACCTTTTTATTCATTTTCTCATCTCCCTCATAGTTCTATCATTCCGCATTTTTCCGGGATTATCTCTTCACCTTAGAATAATCCACCAAGCTCATATTAAGATCAACCTCCCCCTCAATACCGTTCACGTGCCCGTCGGAAGCATACTGCCACATAGTAAAATAGTACGGATATTCAGGTATATCCCTGTACTCCGCCAGCCAGAAATCAAAGCCTGCAAGCCTGCTCATATCAAACTTTGTCAGTGCCATTTTCTTCACGCTGTACACCATAGGGATATGACCGCCCCTTGCGATACGGTTGCAGAAAGCCGCCGCACATTCATTCAGCACGTCCGCCGAAACAACATTTGTCCGTGCGCTCTCGTCCCCAACTATCTCCCAGTCGAACACCACAGGGTACATTATCTCATAATCGCCTATCTCATTTAAAACCACCTCAGCCTCTTCCACAGCCTCCTCGGGAGTCACCGCCTGAGAGTAGAAATATACACCGATGTCAAGCCCCGCACCGAGAGCCCCGTCAGCATATTCGTGAAACCGCTCATCAACGTTTATCTGCCCCGATTCATAGCCCCTGTAGCCGAGCCTCAGCATAGCAAAATCAACGCCGTCAGCCTTAACAGCCTCCCAGTCGATGTCCCCCTGATGATAGGAAACATCAACGCCCGTTGTATTTGCCTTAACGCCGTCTATGTAATAATTCTTGAACCCTTTTTCAAGCCGCACATTGTCGAAATCCATCTCGTGACGGGGCACGTCCGACAGCGCCGCCAGCCAAGTGTCGCCATATGTAGGGTCGGCAAGATTAATAACGTCCTTCTCGCCGTAATATTCAAACACCCTGGAAGCCTCAGCGGAAATATACTCCTCGTCCTCCGTAAGCGCCTTGTCGAGCTTAGATGCCTTCACACCGAGCACAGCAAGAGAAATTCCCATTGCCAGTATAATGAGATTTCTCGGGTCAAATTTAACTTTCTTCCGAGGCTTTGTCTGAAAGCCGCCTTCATTTTTCATATCCATATATCACACCGAGCCTAACATAACCATAAGCGGGAGCGTCACAGACGAAAGCAGTGTCGTCACCGCAAAGATCACAGCCGCCTTTTCGGGGCATTTTTTGTATCTTATAGCGAACATCGTTCCCGTAGCCGCCGCAGGACAACCCGCCGCCGCCAGCACCACCATAAATACCATATGAGGGATAGGGAACCACCTGAAAACGAGCCAGAACAAAACAGGGCAGGCAATAAGTCTAAGAAACGCCGCACGGTATATCCCCGCATTTTTAATATGCTCCCCGATGACCGTTCCGCTTATGGTAACGCCTGCACAGAGCATAGCAAGAGGAGTGTTCATACCGCCCACATAGTCCGCCGCCGAAAGCACCGCATTCACCGCCGCAGTCACAAAAGATGGGAACGGTATCATACCCAGCACAGGACGGAGCTGGAACGTAACAAGTCCCAGAAGCGTCGCAATGATCGCAGGGGATGAAAGCACTTTTTTAAGAGATGTTTTCTGCCCCTTGCCGCCGAATGAAATAACGCCGTGGGTCCAAACCATAATGTTGAAAACTGTCACATAGCCCGTGAGGTAAAAAACTCCCTCAGCGCCGAAAAGCCCGTTGATAAGAGGTATTCCCATAAATCCGCAGTTTGAATATACCGCCGCAAACTTTTCCACAGCCCCCTCATCGGTCTTATCCTTTCTGTAAAGGAGATCCACAAGGAGGATCGTGATGCCGTAGGAAAGGAAAGCCAGCCCCACAGAAAGCCCCAGCCCCAGCAGAAGCTTAGTATCAAAAGCCTGCTGATATGACATAAAAATGAGCACAGGGTTAACAACTTCAAGTACGAAGCTTGAAAGCTTGGAATTAGTCTCCTTGTCAATAAGCTTTATCCTGCCGCATAAAAATCCCAGCGCCACAAGAATAAACATAACTGCGATCTGCCTTACGCAAATAAGGGAAAGCTCCATTTAAATACCGCCTTTAAATTTCCAGATTTTTCTCTTTCTTTTTTCTCTCAAAATACATTTCAAGGTACATCGCAAAACCGCACAGCATCGCCATAATAAGTGCCGTAACATCGGTAAAAAAGCTCCTGCCGCCACGGGTGAATGTCTCCGCCAGCTCCGAGATAAAGCTGTAGATGAATATGAACATCACCGCCGAGCGAACATCGCCCAACTGTAAAATGAGCATACCCGCCGCCGCCCCTATCACAGCATAATACGCCGCCGCAGGAATAAGGATATTGTGGGTGATAAGCCCCTGAGACGTGCCGTATGCACAAAGCAGTCCGAAAGCGGCCGACGAAATTATCACCGCAGGCACAGCCCCGAAATCATATCTTATTATGTGAAAAAAGTACCCGAAAATAATAACGGCATAAAGCGTCCCCGAGGAAAGCGTGTCAAAAAGAATGCCGTTTATGTCAGGATTGGCATTCCAGTAAAAATACCGTGTCTTGAAAGCAAGCCCGATCAGCGGACCAAACACCGCACAGCCCAGTCCCCACAAGCTGCCCGTCACCGCATTTTCAAGCAAATACCCCTTTGCAAAAAAGGAGCGCCTGTCACGTTCCACCACTAAAAGAAATATCGCCGTTATAATAAAAGCCGAAGCAATGGGCACTATCCTGTCAAACGGATAATGCAGAAACCGCCCCGAAGCATAATACGCCCCGCCGCAAAGCCCCAAAAATACCGCCAGCTTTAAAACAGTGCCCATAACAAACTTAGTATATTGCCTGTCAGCCAAAAATACCCCTCACTTTCTCTTTTTCTTTTTGCTGCTGCCCTTTTTAACGCCCTGAGAGCTTATTGCAAGCCGCAGACGGTTCACCTCAGCGGTGATATCGCCCTTGCCCGAGTATCTCCCAAAGCCCAGCTCCGCAATTTCCGCCGCCCTGTCCATCATATCAAGCTTCAGCATAGTCCTCACGATGCATATGTCCGCCATAAGAGTGCATCTCGGGTCAGGCTCGCTGAGTAATTTCACAAACACCGTCACAGCATTCTCATACCGCTTTTCGATGTATTCCTTTATGCCGATAGTCCTGCGCATAAAAAGCGAGCCCTCCGACAGTGCAAGCTTGTTCTGTTCCTCGTATATCGTCCGTATCCTCTCAGGCTTGTTCAAAAGAAACAGGCAGAATATGTAGTTGTTCACAAAAACGTGCCCCACAGACCTGTTCAGCTTTGAAACGTCAACCTCCTCAAAGGCTTTGAGCGCATCACGGAGCTGTCCCCTGAACAAAAGCCCCTGAGCCGTGAGAGCCATTCCCTCCGCCTGCTCCTTTTGACTTCCCGCACTTTCGCACTCAGCCCCCAGCAGCCTCATATATTCGTCATCATAGCCGTGCTCCGCCAGATATACCGCCGAATCCGCAAAATGACCCGTCATTTTCAGAAAGCCCTTAACGGACTCTTTCAGACTTTTTACCGCTCTCATTTCTTCTCATACCTTCTCGAATATTTCACCTTAATGACCAGTGACACCACAGCGTCGGCAATGAGCAAAACGCCCATTACACCGTGTATCAGCGTGGTAGCCGTGTCATATCCGTAGGTAAACGCCACCAGCAGGAAAAATCCCCCCGCAAACAGCAGCATAACAATTTTGAGATACTTCACACAAAGGGCGGCATATTCCGCCAGCGCCTCTTTTCCGTCCTTAATGCTTCTCACAATGCCTACGCAGTCCAGCGCCGCCACCGCAAAAAGCATCAGCAGCACAGCGTCATATATCCACCCATAGCTGAATATATCTATCTTATTCATATGCAAAAAATTCCTTTCACGTCACATTACTCTGCCGTGTCCTTGGGCACAGTCACTTCAAGAGCCTTGATAAGCTGAGCGTCCGTCAGCAACGCCGCCTCGTCGGAAACCGTGTTCAGGTCAACATCAGATGAAAGGGTGACATCAAACTCAGGCTTCAAGCCCACGCCGTTGAAGTCGCCGCTCTTTTCCGTGCGCAGAATTGCCGTTGACAGCATCACCACCGAGCCGTCCGAACAGGTGTAAGCGGTCTGCAAATATCCCTTTCCCGCCGTAGTCTTGCCCACCGTGTGAGCGCCGCACTTGTCCGCAAGAGCGAATGCAAAAAGCTCGGAAGTGCCCGCCGTGTTCTGGTTGACTATCACCGACATAGGCATCTTTATCTCCTCGGATTCGGTGCATACCACTGTATTTTCAACGTTTCCGTTTTTGTACTCCGCCGTCACAACGACCCCCGCCCCGATAATGTGGTCAAGGCTCTTTTGCAGCATATCCATATTGCCGCCCTTGTTGTTTCTCAGGTCAAAAACAAGACCCATAGCTCCTGCGGAAATAAGCTCGTCAAGCTTTGCTTTAAGCTGGCTCTCTGTCTTGTCGGTAAACGAAGATATTTTTATGTAACCGATATTTTCTATCATTCTGCCCGTAACAGTGACCTGCTCCGAGCGCTGGGCAGTGACGTTGTATGTGATAAAGTCGCTCTTTCCGTCATCATCGGTACGCCTTACATACAGCTTTACACGGGTGCCCTCCTCGCAGTTAAAAAGGGACACAGCCTCATCATAACCGCCCTCAAAAGCGATAACGTCCGTGTTGTTCACCGCCGTAATTATATCCCCCGCCAGCAGACCCGATTCCTCCGCAGATGTGCCGGGGTGCACCTCGGTTATCTTTATGTATCCGCTTGATTCCTTTTCATAGTTGAACCCAAGCCATACGGAAACACCCGTCTGCTCGTTCAGCCTTTTAGCATAATCATCAGCCGTGAGATATTCAGCATAGCTGTCCCCCACGCCGCCGATATAGCCCTGCACCATACCCTCAATAAGCTTGGCCTCGTCTATCTCGCCGATGTAATGGGTGCGGCTGTATGTGTCAATTTCCGAAAGCTTGCTGTAAAATTCCTGCTTCTCGCTGACGCTTTTTATCTTGTTGTTGAACATATCCAGCGTCACATTACTCGTAATTATGAATGTGACGGCGGAGGTTATCGCCATAAGTCCTATAGTAATTCCCAGTGAAACTTTTATCTTCATCTCTTTCTTATCCTTTTAACGCAAAATACCCGCTGCCTGCAAAGGCAGCGGGGCAGGCAGTTTATCCCATACTTACATAATTCAGCGGATCCGTGTGCTGACCGTTAACTCTGACTTCAAAGTGGCAGTGGTTGCCGTATGCATAGCCTGTGCAGCCTATGTAACCAATAGTCTGACCCTGCTTTACCTCATCACCCACATTGACACAGCAGCTTGACATATGACCGTAAAGGGTAGCTATCTTGTCGCCGTGGTCAATAACAACGTGTATTCCGTAACCGTTTCCTGTGTTGGAGGCGGTGATGACAGTGCCCGAAGCGGAAGCCACAATAGGCTCACCCGCACAGCCGGGCTTGTTGATGTCGATTCCCTTGTGGAAATCGCTTGCGCCGCCCTCTTCGTTAATGGTTCTGTAGCCGTAAGTATCCGTCATATTGAGAACAGTGGGGCAGGGCCAAATAAATCCCTGAGATGCACCCGTAACATACTGCTCTGTGTCATCGGAGGTGTCCTCCTCGGGCTCAGGGTCGGCAACAACAGGCTCTGGAACATACTCAACGCCCTGTGCCTCAGCTTCAAGACGCTTCTGCTCCTCTTCCTGACGGCGGCGTTCCTCTTCCTCTTTGCGCTTTCTTTCTTCCTCTTCCTTACGCTTGCGCTCCTCTTCTTCCTTGCGCTTGCGCTCTTCCTCACGCTTTCTTTCAAGCTCTTCCTGCTGCTTCCTGATGAAATTCTGGAGCTCGACTTCCGCATCAGCCTGCTCCTGCTCTATCTCGGCAGTACGGTTCCTGCTGTACTCAGCCTGAGCCTCATACCACTGCTTTGTCTCCTGATGATCGGCATATGTCTGCTGGAGCTCGACAAGAACAGTCTCAGCCTCAGCCTTTTTCTGCTCGGTCTCGGTCTTGGTGGCTTCAAGGGTAGCCTTGTCATTATTAAGAGAGGTTATCTTTTCATTCAGCCCGTCTATCATTTCCTTGTCGTGACGGGACATTTTCTCCATAAGCTCGGTCCTTGCAAGGATATCGTAAAAATCCACAGAGCCTGCAAGCATAGAAGCGATGCTGTCGTTTCCGTTCATATACATAGCACGGATACGTGCCTTGAACTCCTCAATGCCCTGAGCAACCTCGTCTTCCTTGCCCTTTATCTGAGTTTCCAGGTCGGCAATATCATCATTCAGAATGGATATCTGCTCCTTGATATTGGCAATTTCCTCTTCCTGGACTTTCATTTTTTCATCGTAAAGCTCAAGATACTTTTCCTGATCCTCAGCACCTGATTCATAGCTGCCGAGGGAGTCCTCCAGCTGCTTTTTCTCCTCTGCAAGAGATGCCTGCTTTCTCTGAAGCTCGGCAATATCGCTCTCATAATCGGCAGTAACGGCAGAACCCGTCATCACCGAAAGAGCCATTACACCTGTCTCTTATACACATCTCCGAGCCCACGAGACGCTACGCTATCT
>CAMBJF010000106.1 GCA_945867875.1 uncultured Ruminococcus sp.
AAGAGACAGATACTATATTATATAATTTACAGGAAAGTTCTCTGCAAAGGAATGTGATATATGAACGGGTCGAAAAAATCAAGGGGTCTTATCAGGTCTATCGTTATTTCAGTAATAATTACCATCGCTGCGGCGCTGGTGCTGCTGTCGGTCATAGGCTTTGCTGCTTCCTACGCAAAGGTCAAAAACGGCGTGCGGGGCGAGGCGGAGCAGTCTATCTCGGTGTATAAGGAAAAAATTGACGGCTGGCTCACCGAACAGGCAGATTTCTGCGCATCTCAGGCGAATGCTGCGGGAAATCTTGTCCCTGCGGCAGGCAACAGGCGATTTAATGACAAGTTTATTGATTCGGCTATGACCCTCAATGACGCTCTCCTTGACTGCTACACCGCCTACAAGGACAAGGGACTTTATATGGCAGTCACCGACACATCGACCCTCCCCGAGGGCTTTGATGCCACATCGAGAGGCTGGTATAAAAAATCTTTCGACACAAATTCGACTATAATCACCGCCCCTTATATCGACACCGCCACAGGCGCAATGATAGTCACGGTTGCCTCTCCCATTTATGAAAACGGCAATGCGGTGGGCGTTTTCGGCTGCGACATTACCCTTGACTACATAATCGACCTTGTAAGCGAGATGCAGCTTACGGAAAACGGCGTTCCCGTGCTCATTGACGGCGACGGAAACATTATGCTCCACGGAAATGATGCTCTGAGCCCCCGACTTGAAAACGGTGAGGCTGTTATTACTTCCGTAAACGATGCGGGCGGCGATTACGGAGCTGTTGTTTCGGCTCTTTCCGACGGCATTTATATGGACAAGAACAAGGATTTTGACGGAACGGAGAAATATTTCCTTTTCACAAAGCTTTCCTCCGCTGACTGGACTATCGGCTATGTGTGCCCGAAAAATGACATTGACGGCTCTCTGAACGGGCTTGCGGTCATTTATACTATACTTACCCTCGTGTTCCTTGCAGGAGGTACGGCTGTGGTGGCTATGGTCATCAAGGCACAGCTGAAGCCATTGAAGCAGATAAATCTTGCGGCTGAGAAAATTGCGGCAGGCGACCTTTCCGCACAGTTTGACTACAGCTCCGATGATTCCGTGGGTGCTCTCTGCAATAATTTTGCCCGCTGCACCGATATGACACGTCGTTACATCTCGGACATCTCCGAAAAGCTTGACCGCCTTGCGGACGGCGATTTCACAGTTTCCGTCACCGAGGATTATATCGGCGATTTTGCTCCTATCAAGGAATCTATGACGAATATTATCGCATCAATGAGGAATATTCTTAATAACATCGAGGTGGCTTCGGGACAGGTAAATCTCGGAGCGGCAAATGTGGCTCAGACCTCCACGATCCTTGCAGAGGGCGTGTTTGACCAGACTGAAAATCTTAAAAAGCTCAATTCCGATATGGCTGTCATCATTGAAAAGGTGAAGGATAGCGACAAAAATGCAGGCGAAGCAAGACAGCTGGCGGCGGGAGCTATGGATAAGCTCCGTCTCAGCAGCGATGAGATGAACAAGCTTCTTGGGGCTATGTCCCAGATATCCGAAATGAGCGCCGAGACCGCAAAGATAATCAAGACCATTGACGATATTGCATTCCAGACAAATATCCTTGCTCTCAACGCTTCCGTTGAGGCTGCAAGGGCAGGTGCTGCGGGCAAGGGCTTTACCGTTGTTGCCGACGAGGTCAGAAACCTTGCGGGCAAATCCGCCGAGGCAGCAAAACGCACATCAAAGCTTATAAACGAGACTGCCGAAGCCGTTGCATCGGGTGCGGCACTTGCCGATTCCACAGCAAAGGCTCTTTCCGATGCCGTGGAGGATACCGCCCGTGTTGACGAGAACATCGGCAGGATATCCGACAGTGCCAAGGAGCAGAGTGAGTTTATGGACAGCGTTTTCAGCGGCATAAACGCCATTTCTCAGGTGGTAAACACCACATCGGACAATGCTCAGTCAGGTGCTGCGTCGAGTGAGGAGCTTAGCGGTCAGGCATCAATGCTGAGTCAGCTCGTTTCGGGATTCAAACTATAATAATGTAAGGGCAGATGTGTTTCTGCCCTTTTGTTTAAAGGAGGGTACAGCGTGATAATCAGGAGCGATATGGAGCTTGCGGCGGCAAAACAGCTTGGCATCGACTTCGGCTGTGCCCCCGAAAGTCTGTTTAAGTATGAAAACACCGTGACGCTGCCTGTGAAAAAAGAGGGCAGGCGTATGTTTTATGATGAACTGCCCCTCTTTCGTGCCGCAACAATGGGAATGGGTGCGGTCATATCCGCAGGGGAAGCGGTAATGCCATATGCAAAGCTCCTGGGCAGTCAGCGGAGCGGAACGGAGATATTCTGCGCCGAGAGCATATCCGCCATAAACCGAGAGCTTTTCACCCACGGCTGCTATATAGGCGGCATAAATCAGTATTATCTCCCGAAAACGCCCTACAGAAGCGGCGCAAGGGCGGAGGGGTATTCCCTCAGAGTGTTCGAGGACGATGACATCAAGGAGCTGTATTCCTGCGAGGGATTTTCCAACGCTCTTTTATACAGGAGCGAGGGTGCGAGACGTGACATACTTGCGGTCTGCGCCGTTAACGGCAGGAGAATTATGGGCATTGCGGGAGCGTCAAACGACAGCCCAGCTATGGCTCAGATAGGCATAGATGTGCTGCCCGAATTTCGTGGAATGGGCGTTGGTGCGGCGCTTGTGTCCGCCTGTGCGGGAGAGCTTCTTGCATCGGGATATGTGCCATATTACGGAACGTGGTGTGGGAATATAATCTCACAGCGGCTGGCGGCAAAATGCGGTTTTGTTCCTGCTTGGTGTGAGATGTATTCGGCAATGATAGTCAAGAATAATGAGAAATAGCCTGGCTGTGCGGCAGTCAGGCTATTTACATATATTATAAATAATAATCCCTGTCCATAACGGTAACGATAATATCGCCGTCCTCAACGTTTATGTCAAATAGTGTCATTTTGTCGCTGCTTACGGCGTTGTGGCAGTTCACCGTCACAACAGCCCCGCCTACTGCAAGCATTGCGGCGGAAATGATGTAAATGCTTATTATGCTGAGATAATAGCCTGCCTTGCTTTTAAACTTCATAGCCATTTCCTTTCTTATTTGACCGTTGATATCAGTGCGTCGGCAATGCCCTCTGCGGACAGCTCACCTGCATATACTGCCTGTTCGAGACTGTTTCCGTGACCGCCTACCTCTATGAGCAGGGAGCCTGTGGTAAGGTCCTGATTGTACTTTCGGTAATCGTAAAGCACGGGTCTTGTAAGACCGCTGTACCGCTTTTCCATATACTGCTGGAAAAGCGAGGCGGTGCGGAGGTTTTTCATACAATCGGGCATTCCCATTGTCCCGTCATCACAGCCGCAGATTATCATTACCTGTGCGGACTTTTTGCCCTTAACGGTGACTGTGGGGGCGATTATTTCGCCGCTTTCCCGCTCAATGGCATCTCTGTGAACATCGAGCACCACTTTGATAGAGGGGTATTTTTCAAGGATATCCTCCACCGTGACCCTGCTCCTGTCGTATGAGCCGTTGTAGGAGGGATAATCGTGAACGGTGGTGTCGTGATAGGTGCGAATGCCACGGCTCTCGAAAACCTTGGTCATGGCGTCGCCCACAGCCACCATATTCTTGCTGTTGTCGGTGGTTCGGCAAATGTAATCGGGGTCGTAATGCCCGCTGTCGTCGGGCTGGTAGCTTTCGGTGGTGTGGGTGTGCATTATAAGTATCTGCGGCTCGTTTTCGGGGGCGTTCAGCTCTATGTTGAAATCGGGCGCAAGACCTGCTTCGGCGGCGATTGTTTCAGATGACAGCTTCGTTACATTGCGAATCTGTCCCCCCAGGGGCAGGTCTATGTAATTGCTGCCTGTCCCTGAGCCGTAACAGAGGGGGGTCACAACGCCGTCGCCCGAAAATGAATCGGGATATGGCAGTGGGTCAGCGTTGCTTGTGGGGGGGGGCAATAAGTCCTCCACAAGCTTCTCTTCGTTCACCGATGAGGGCATATGGCGGCTGCCCTTGGAGAGCATAAGTATATCCTCCTCGGTCATTTTTTCGGCATCAATAGCAGTATTGGCGGCGGAAGACGGATTATTCTCCTTTGAGACTGTATTTTTTTCGCATATGCCGCCAAGAAAGGCTGTTATATCCTGACCGCTTGTCTGCTCAATGTCAGCGGATAGCTTTGAGAGGGCATATGCTCCCGATGAAACAGCTTCCGATATGGGAGATATGACTTCCGGAAAGCTCCAAAGGGCAAGGAATATAAGTCCCCCTGCACAGAACAGTCCCGAACGTGGGGCTTTAGAGCACTTCTGGGGTCTGCGGACTGGCTCTGCGTGGTAAAATCTCATCTCATTATACTCGTTTTCTCTGTCATTCATATTATCATTCCTCCGCTAAGTTTATATAGTAATAGTATGCAGAAGAGATTTTAAATATGTATTATGACAATTAAAATGACGAAAACAAGCGGTTAATACGCAATTATGTTAACAAAATGTAAATCCTCAAAAAAATGCTTGACTTTTGGAGTATGGTATGATATACTTTAATAGTCGCTTGAAGAGAGCACACGGAACTCAAAAAATTCAAGCTGGTGTAGCTCAGTTGGTAGAGCAGCTGATTTGTAATCAGCAGGTCGGGGGTTCAAGTCCGTCCACCAGCTCCATATGGAAGAGTTCCCGAGTGGCCAAAGGGGGCAGACTGTAAATCTGTTGCTTCGGCTTCGGTGGTTCGAATCCACCCTCTTCCACCAGTAAATTGCCTTGCAGGTTTTGCCTGCAAGGCTTTTTTATGCAAAGACGTATTTGTATGGGTTCTATAGAATTTTTGGCAACAGTTTAATTTATTCGGGCATAATATCCATACGGCAGGGACGAAATTAAAGAAAAAATTTCTAAAAAATGAAAGGAAATCCTTATGGTACGAAACGATCTGCGCAATATTGCAATCATAGCCCACGTTGACCACGGAAAGACTACTCTTGTTGATGAAATGCTCAAGCAGGGCGGCGCTTTCAGAGAAAATCAGGAGGTCGAGGACAGAGTAATGGACTCCAACGACATCGAGCGTGAGAGAGGCATTACAATTCTCGCAAAGAACACCTCCGTTAAATACAACGGCGTTAAGATAAACATTATCGACACCCCGGGCCACGCTGATTTCGGCGGCGAGGTTGAGCGTGTCCTCAAAATGGTTGACGGCGTTATCCTCCTCGTTGATGCTGCGGAAGGACCTATGCCCCAGACAAGATTCGTTCTTTCAAAGGCTCTCGAGCTTGGCCACAAGATAATCATTGTTGTAAACAAGATCGACCGTCCCGATGCCCGTCTTGATGAGATAGGCGATGAAGTTCTGGAGCTTCTTCTTGACCTTGATGCAAACGATGAGCAGCTTGAAAGCCCTATCCTTTTCTGCTCGGGACGTGCAGGCACCTGCTCCCTCAGCCAGTATGAGGCAGGAACAGACCTGAAGCCCCTTTTCGACACTATCCTTGACTATATCCCTGCTCCAGAGGGCGACGAGAACGGCCCTATGCAGATGCTCATTTCCTCTATCGACTACAATGATTATGTTGGAAGAACAGGCATCGGACGTGTTGAGAGAGGAGTTATAAAGGTAAATCAGCCTGTTATCGTCGGCGATTACCACGAAACAAAGAAGCCTTACAACAGCAAGATCGTTACGATAAGCCAGATTGAAGGACTTGGCAAGCAGAATGTTGACGAAGCCAAGGTGGGCGATATCGTTTGGATATCGGGTATCGAGAACATCACTATCGGCGATACCCTCTGCGCTGCGGATAATTATGAGCCCCTGCCTTTTGTTAAGATATCCGAGCCTACCGTTGAAATGACATTCTCCGTAAACGACAGCCCCTTTGCAGGCAGAGAGGGCAAGTTCGTTACCTCCCGTCAGCTCCGTGAGAGACTTTTCAAGGAAGTTCTGAGAGACGTTTCCCTGAGAGTTTCCGAGACCGAGAACACCGATGCATTCAGAGTATGCGGCCGTGGCGAGATGCACCTTTCCATTCTCATCGAGAATATGCGCCGTGAGGGTTATGAGCTTGGCGTATCGACTCCCCGTGTCCTTATGAAGGAAATTGACGGCGTTATGTGCGAGCCTATGGAGAGACTTGTTATCGACGTTCCCGAGGACTGCACAGGCTCTGTTATGGAGAAAATGGGCACAAGAAAGGCAGAGCTCCAGACAATGCACCCCCAGGGCAGCCGTATGAGACTTGAATTTATAATCCCCGCAAGAGGACTTTTCGGCTACAAGAGCGAGTTCCTTACCGACACCAAGGGCGAGGGTGTTATGAGCAGCATTTTCGATTCCTACCAGCCTTACAAGGGCGATATCCCCAGAAGAAACACAGGCTCCCTTATCTCCTTTGAGACAGGCGAGGCTGTTACCTACGGCCTGTTCAACGCACAGGAGAGAGGTTCTCTCTTCATCGGCGCAGGCACTCCTGTTTATGAGGGAATGGTCGTTGGCGCATCTCCCAAGGTTGAGGACCTCGTTGTTAACGTATGTAAGAAGAAGCATCTCACAAACACCCGTGCAAGCGGTTCAGATGATGCTCTCCGTCTCGTTCCTCCCAGAAAGCTCTCCCTTGAGGACAGCCTTGAATTTATCGCTGATGATGAGCTCCTTGAAGTAACACCCAAGTCCATCAGAATCAGAAAGCGTATCCTTGACAACGCTCTCAGAGCAAAGACCAAAGCCAAGGAAAAGTAAGGCAGGGCAGGCTGAGCCTGCACCCAGTCGTTCTGAAATTTGTTTGGACGTCAAATTGGCGGCTCGGTAACGGTGCAAAAATATATATTCGGCTGATGATTTGTTTTCATCAGCCGTTTTTTTTATACAAAACCTCTTGCAATTCATAGCATATCGGTGTATTATAATATATATGTGCGCATAACGCTTTTGGCGGCGTTGCGCAGATAAAATCTATCATTGGAGTGGAGATTATGCAGAGCGTTCAGAGAATGCTGGGATATATGCGGAAGGCTATACAGGAATTTGATATGATACAGGACGGCGACCACATTGCCGTTGGAGTATCGGGCGGCAAGGACAGTATGGTGCTGCTTATGGGTCTTACAGAGCTGCGCCGTTTCATCGGCATCGACTACAAGCTTACCGCTATCACCATTGACCCCCTTTTCGACGGCGAAAGAACGGATTATTCCCCCGTTGCGGAGCTGTGCGCCAAGGGCGGCGTTGATTTCAAGCTCATTGAGACGGACATTGCCCGAATCGTTTTTGACATAAAAAAAGACCCCAACCCTTGCAGTCTGTGTGCAAAGCTGAGACGTGGCGCACTCCACACGGCTACTAAGGAGCTGGGCTGCAACAAGCTTGCTCTGGGTCATAATTATGATGACGCTGTTGAAACATTTATGATGAACCTGTTCAACGAGGGACGCATCGGCTGTTTTGCCCCTGTGAGCTATATGTCAAAGCGTGATCTTACGGTCATAAGGCCAATGGTGCTGGCTCCCGAAAGAGACGTCCTCCGCTGTGCCGAGGGTGCAGAGCTTACTGTTGTGAAGAGCAAATGTCCCGAAGCGGGTCATACATACCGTCAGGTCACAAAGGATATGCTTAAGGAGCTTGAAAAGACCAACCGTGGCGTTACCGCCCGCATTTTCGGAGCTATGCGCAGAGCCAAGGTGGACGGCTGGGCAGGCAAGGAGTTTGAGAATTATGTCTGCAAGACTTCGGTGAGAAGCTGAATAGAAATAAAAGCGGAGACTTGTCATAAATGATATAATCCCCTTAGAGTAGACACTCGAAAAAACAAAAATTCGAGACTAC
>CAMBJF010000107.1 GCA_945867875.1 uncultured Ruminococcus sp.
AGATAGCGTAGCGTCTCGTGGGCTCGGAGATGTGTATAAGAGACAGCCACTATCCTTTCACGATGCCAGCGCTTCGATTTTATGAGGATAAAGACCGAGGACATCGCCGCAAGGCTCAAATATGTAGCCGAGCAGGAGAAGATAACACTTACCGATGACGGCGCCGAGCTTATCGCAAAGGCTGCTGACGGCGGTATGCGTGACGCTCTTTCCATTCTCGACAGATGTATCGCTTTTTCCGAAAATGTCACCGCCGAGGTGGTTTCCGAGGCTGCGGGCATTGCGGGAAGAGAACAGCTTTTCGCCCTCTGCGAGGCTGTGGCTGACAGAGACCCCGCAAAGGCTCTTGACATCATCTCGGAGCTGTACGATGCCTCAAAGGATATGCAGCGGCTCTGTGAGGAGCTTGCGGCACAGTTCCGAAACATTATGATTGCCATATCGGCTCCCGACCGCACGAACATCATAGTATGCCTGCCGTCGGAGCTTGAAATCATAAAAAGAATAGCTTCAAAGCTTACCTTGGAGCAGGTGCTTGGGTTCCTTGATGCCCTTTCCTCCTGCGCCGAGAGAATGGGACGCTCACTTGCAAAGCGCATTGATATGGAAATGTGCGTTATAAGAATGTGCAGCGGAAATCCTCAGGCTGTTCAGGTCCAAGCTGCCCCAAGTGCTGATATCGCCGCTCTTACGGCAAAGATATCCGAGCTTGAAAGAAAGCTTGCAAACGGCACGCCTGCTGCTGCGGAGCCGCCGAAAAACACTGCTCCGAGAAGAGAGCCTGTGAAGGATATTTCCACAGCTCCCGAGGGTGCGGAGTTTATCTATATCGACAGGTGGTTCGATATAATTGACCGAATGAAAGCGCTGTGCCCTGCACTTGCTCCCCCGCTGGTCAATTCATACGGCTACAATATGGGCGGCAAGCTGGTCATAAACACCAAGGAAACGCTTATAAAAGTGCTGCTGAAATCCGCCGACAACAAGGCAAAGATACTTGAAGCGGTAAAGGATATTACGGGGCTTTCCCTCTCCACTGTCCTCACCGGCTACAAAGATACCCTTGACAGGTCGGGCGACAAGCCTATGGCTGTCGAAGCAGCGGATATCCCCCCTGAGCAGAAGCTTGACTCCCTCATAAAAAAGGCGGAGGGCGGCGGTATTCCAATTGACACGATTTAAGCTTTTAACGGAGGTCATTATCCGAATGACATTTCCGTTTAATAAATAAGATCAAAAAATTCAAAGGAGAATTCTATTATGAAAGCAAGATTACCCCAGGGTATGGGCGGCGGAGCTCAGAATATGCAGAATATGATCCGTCAGGCTCAGAAGATGCAGGAGCAGATCACAAACGTTCAGGAAGAGATCGAGAACGAGACCTTTACTGCTACAACAGGCGGCGGAGTTGTTGAGATCACTATGAACGGCAGGAAGCAGGTCCAGAGCCTTACTATCAAGCCCGAGGTCGTTGACAAGGACGATGTTGAGACTCTTCAGGACCTCATCATCAGCGCCGTTAACGAGTGCGTAAAGCAGATCGAAGAGACCTCCGAGTCCAAGATGGGCGCAGTTACAGGCGGAGTTTCCTTCCCCGGTCTTTTCTAAGAGATAAATTAAATGTGTCGGCGGCTTTATGCACACATTGAGCCGCCGAATTTTTGATGAAAGGTTGATATTCGTGGCAAACAGCACAGCTCTCCCCCTCGTTCTCCTTGCGGAACAGTTCGCAAAGCTCCCCGGCATCGGTATGAAGACCGCACAGCGTCTTGCATACTTCGTTATGGGTATGAGCGACAAAGAGGCACAGGAGTTTGCAGACGCCATTATCAACGCTCATTCAACTGTCAAGGAGTGCAGTATCTGCTGCAATCTTACCGACAGCGGCGTATGTCCTATCTGCGCCGACGATCTCCGTGACGACTCCGTTATCTGCGTGGTGGAAACACCCAAGGATATCACTGCATTTGAGCGCACAAACGAATACAAGGGCGTTTATCACGTTCTCCACGGGCTTATTTCCCCTCTTGACGGCATCACGCCCGACCACATCAGGATAAAGGAGCTTCTTGCAAGGATAAAAAAGGGCAATGTAAAAGAGGTAATTATGGCGACCAACCCCACTGTTGAGGGCGAGGCAACGGCTATGTACATCTCCAAGCTCTTAAAGCCCCTTGGCGTTAAGGTAACACGTCTTGCGTTCGGTCTGCCCATCGGCGGCACTCTTGAATTTGCTGATGAGGTAACTTTGTTTAAAGCTTTGGAAAACCGCAGCGAAATTTAGTAGATATGCACTGTTTCTGACGATTTATTTGTGCAAATATACAAAAGATTATTTTACCTCTTGACTTTCGGGTTTATATGTGGTATGATATTAAAGTCGTCAGGGACGTTACCTATTAGCTTGAAGCCCTTATGCCGTACTGGGATATAGCCAAGCGGTAAGGCAACGGACTTTGACTCCGTCATTCGTGGGTTCAAATCCCGCTATCCCAACCAAATATTCTGGGGTGTAGCCAAGCGGTAAGGCACTTGACTCTGACTCAAGCATCTCCGGGGTTCGAATCCCTGCACCCCAACCAAAGAACAGTCGATTATATCGGCTGTTTTTTTTGCGTTTTTATACTGTGCATAAAAAAATCGCTCCCGAACATTTTCGGAAGCGATTTTGATTTTATAAGGCTTATCTGTACTTTCTCATTGTCTTTACAACAAAGTAAGCAGCGCCGCCGATAACGGCGATAAGAACAATGATAAAGAATATGGTCGTTATCACGGAAACAAATCCGCTGGGACCCTGATAAAGCGATGTGTCGATATCGCCAATATTTGCAATAGCATTGCCATAGTTGTCGGTAATGGTGATGTCGTCAAAAATTCCAAGGTCGCCCTCAAAATCCTGAGTTATGGGGAAAGACACGCCGATCTTTGTATTTGCGGAGTTTGCGGGAACGATAATGGTAGCTGTTCTGTAGCTGCCTGCGTTATTTGTGAGGAAGCTCTCGGATATCCAGCCTGCACCGTCTGAGAATATCTCAAACTGTCCCGTTGCCTTTGATGCCTTTGAGGAAGCGTTGATATAGATAGTCATTGTGTATCCGCCAAAGTTATCAAGTCCGAAATCCGCAGCATCAAGATAAAATCCGCCGTAACGGTTGCTGAGAGTGCCCTTGAAGCTCTCGCTGAGTTTTAACGCCTTGCCCGAAAGAGCGTCCTTTTCGGTAAGCTCCATTGTAAGCCCTGCATCATTGGCGTTGCCGAAGGTGTGTATGTATTCCAGTGACTTGTCGGTGTCAAAGGATATGGTTGCGGTGGCTGAATCATTGGTCTTTTCGGCTTCCGCAAAAACTGCTGTGCCCATTGTGAAAGCAGCGGCGGCTGCGATTATCACGGATAATATTTTTTTCATTAGCGACCCATCTTTCTCTCTGTTTTTCTTTTCTCTCAGGTGACCGTTCAAATTTACAATCACACATTATAATTTTATTACAAAATCTCTAATTTGTCAATAGCGCACGGGCTCTTTATCTGTCAATTTTTTTCGTCAAAATTTGATATATCCCACAAATGCAGAAAGCGGCGGAGAGATATTCCCCGCCGCCGTATGTATTCTTATCAGTCTGCGCCGCCAAGGGAGAGGATAACATCGGAAACAAGGTTTGCGGGGAGCTGCTCATAGCGAACAAAGTCAAACTCGAAGCTGCCTCTGCCCCTTGTTATCTGACGAAGCTGCATTGCAAAGCTCTGCATCTCACGCTCGGGCACTTCCGCAACTATCTCGGTCATACCCTTTTCATCGGCAGGATTCATTCCCAGAACTCTGCCTCTGCGCTTGTTCAGGTCGCCCATTACATCGCCTGTGTTGTCATTGGGGATAATTGCTCTGAGAGTGCCCACAGGCTCCAGGATAGTGGGGTCAGCCTGCTTCATACCCTCCTTGAATGCGATCGCCGCAGCGGTCTTGAATGCCATTTCGGAGCTGTCAACGGGGTGATATGAGCCGTCAACGAGAATAGCCTTAACTCCTGTTACGGGGCAGCCTGCAAGAACGCCCTTTCCCATACAGTCACGGAGTCCCTTTTCAACTGCGGGGAAGAAGTTTCTGGGAACAGCGCCGCCGAATACCTTTTCTTCAAAAACGAGGTCATCGGAAAGGCAGGGCTCGAACTCGATCCATACGTGACCGTACTGACCGTGACCGCCCGACTGTTTCTTGTGCTTGCCCTCGGTCTTGACCTTTTTGCGGATAGTCTCCTTGTATGCAATACGGACGGGAGCAAGTGTCACTTCAACGCCGAACTTATTTTTGAGCTTTGCAGCCGCAACTTCAAGATGCTGCTCGCCAAGGCCTGCAAGGACAAATTCGCCTGTTGCGCTGTCCTGACCGAAGGAAAGGGTGAGGTCTTCCTCGCAAAGTCTTGCAAAGGCTGCGCTTATCTTGCTTTCATCGCCCTGAGACTTAGGTCTGACTGCCATTTTGTAGCAGGGTCTGGGGAATACTATCTTATCGAGGGAAACAGCCTTGCCCTCGCATATGGTGTCATTTGTAGCCGCACCTATCTTAACGGCTGCACATATATCGCCTGCGCCAACGGAAGTGACCTCGGTCTGCTTCTTGCCGCAGAGAGTGTAGAGCTTGCCTATCTTCTCCACGCCGCCTGTAGATGCATTTATGTACTCGGAATTTGCTTTTAGAACGCCGCTCATAACACGGATAAAGGACATCTTGCCAACAAACTGATCGGCAACGGTCTTGAACACGAATGCTCTGAGGGGAGCGTCATTAGTGCAGGAAATCTCCTCGATATCATCGCCCGAAACAGCCTCTGCGGGGGGGCAGTCAGCAGGTGAGGGCATAAGGAGGGTAACTTCCTTAAGGAGCATATCTATGCAGCCCATTGTAACATCGGAGCAGCATACAACAGGGGTGATAAGTCCTCTGTTCATACCGTCGTGAAGCCCCTTGACAAGCTCTTTCTGAGTGAAAGCCTCGCCCTCGAAGAATTTCTCCATAAGAGCGTCATCGGTCTCGGCAACAGCCTCTGAGAATGCCGCAACAAGTCCCTCCATACGATATTCCATCTTCTCGGAGATCTCGGCGGTGGGCATATCTGTTTCGGAAACATTGCCGTTCCCGTCGTATTTGTAGCACTTCATCTCAATGAGATTTACATAAGATACCACCTGTCTGTCCTTGATAACGGGGACGATAACGGGGCAAACGGTAGGTCCGAATACGGTTTTCAGGTCGGTGAGGACATTGTAGAAATTAGCGTCGGGGTCATCGACCTTGGTGATGACGAACATTGTGGCTTTGCCTGCCTTGCGGGCAGCCTTGTATGCCTTTTCGGTGCCGACTTTAACGCCTGATTTGCCCGATACGGTTATCATAACGGTATCAGCGGCACGGACAGCTTCCAGCATATCTGCCTCGAAATCGAAAAGTCCGGGGGCATCAAGGATATTGAGCTTAAGTCCGTTATATTCAAAGGAAGCGACGGAAGCACCGAGTGAAGCCTTGCGCTTGATCTCTTCAGGGTCATAATCGCATACTGTAGTGCCTTCGGCGGTCTTTCCGAGACGGTCGGAGGCTCCTGCCTTATAGATAAGGGCCTCGGCAAGGGTGGTCTTTCCCGAGCCGCTGTGGCCTGCTATTGCAATGTTTCTGATATCCTCTGCACGGTATTCCTTCATAGTGTGTTCGCTCCTTACTTTGGTTTATTTTTGCTGATAAAGTATCTATTTGTCAAAATGTACAATCAGCTTAGTAATTACATTATTCATTATATATCATTTGTATAAGTTTTTCAATAGCCAAATGCAATTTTGTACAGAAATTTAAAAATTATATGTACATTTTTATTTACATTGACCATATCCCGAGACAAATTCATAAAAATATTTGTAAAAAAGACTTGTTTTTACTCTGAGGATATGATATTATTGTCACATATGACAAATACGGACATCACAAGCCCACATTTTTTATGGAGGAAAACCTATGAAACTGAAAACGATATCATCAGCGGCGGCTGTATGTATGGCTGTCACAATGCTGGCAGGCTGCGGTCAGACCACCGATACATCTTCCGACATCACTGCCGATACAGCGGAAAATGCCGCAGAAGCCGTGACATCAGAAGTTCTGACCGCTAAAATATCCCCCGAAGAGGAGGAAAAGATAAGCTCTATGACCTCTCTTGAAATGATAAGGGCTATGGGCAACGGAATAAACCTTGGCAACACCCTTGAAGCCTACAATCACAAGGGCTACATAAGCGGCGGCAACCCCGACGGCTTCGAGACAGGCTGGGGTCAGCCCTACACCACTGCCGAAATGATACAGGGTATGAAAAACGCAGGCTTTGACACCATAAGAATACCTGTTGCGTGGACAAACGGTATGAACTACGAGTCGGGGGACTACACCATTGACGAGCGGCTTATGAACCGTGTTGAGACCGTTGTGAACTATGCCCTCGATGCCGATATGTACGTTATCATAAACGACCACTGGGACGGCAGCTGGTGGGGTATGTTCGGCTCGGAGGATATGGCTGTAAGGGACAAGGCTCTTGAAATGTACAAGTCGATGTGGACCCAGATAGGCGAGAATTTCAAGGACTATTCCCGCAAGCTCATTTTCGAGTCCGCCAACGAGGAGCTTGGCGACCGTCTCAATGACAAGGACGTTACGGGTTCTGAGGGCGTTCTTTCAAAGAATGAATGCTACGAGACCACAAATATGATAAACAGCGAATTTGTAAAGCTTATCCGCTCTCAGGGCGGCAACAATGCCGACCGTTTCCTGCTTATTGCTGGCTACAACACGGACATTGCAATGACCTGCGACGAGCGCTTCAGGATGCCCGAGGACAGCGCAGAAAGCAAGCTTCTCCTTTCCGTGCATTACTATACCCCTTGGGATTACTGCGGCACAGAGAGCGTTGACCACTGGGGCTCTCCCAGAGATTACAAGGAGCAGAATGATCTGTTTGAAAAGTTGTCAAAATTCTCTGAGCAGGGCTACGGCGTGGTTATCGGCGAATATGCGGTAATGCAGAAAAACGGCGGTTTAAAGCCTGATACCGATAAGTTCTATGCAAACGTTCTTGATAACTGCGACCTTTACGATTTCTGCCCCGTTCTGTGGGATTGCAGCAATTTCTACAAGAGAGTGACAAACACCCTTGCGGACGAGACCATTGCAGAGCTTTTCTCCTCACGCCGCTATGAAAACGAGAACAAGGACACCGACACCGTTAAGGCAGAGGCAAAGGCAAGGATAGATGAGACCGCTCAGGCGGCTTCCGACGAGCAGACGGCATCGATCGAGTTCCCGCCCTCCGATGATGCGGCTATTGCATGGATAATGTATGCATCAAGCGATTATGGCGTTTCCTACAACGTGGGCGACAGCTATGACCCCACAAGCTGCACAACAGGCGTTAAGGCTCAGAATGCACAGATAACAGGCGAGGGCACATACACCGTGAGCCTTGATTTCTCCGACTGCGGAATGGCGAAGGGCGTTTCTTTCTCCGCTTTGGGTATTTCAAACGGCGAACAGCTTTTCCCCGGCTACACCTACACCATTGACGAGATACTTATTAACGGCGAAGCTTATGAGATGACAAGCAAGGGCTACACCTGCTCCGATGACGGAAAGTGCACAAGAGTAAATCTCTACAACGGCTGGGTAAAAAACGTTCCCGATGATGCAAGGACAGCTGACGGCGATATGACCGACTGCTCTCCTCAGATAATGCAGCTCACCGACGGCAAGAGGGTCAAGACCATTTCGGTGACATTTACGGTAAAAGCGGGTCAGTGATGACCTTATAAAA
>CAMBJF010000108.1 GCA_945867875.1 uncultured Ruminococcus sp.
CAATATCGGTATATTTTTATTATACCACATTGTCTAACAAAAGGGGAGCATTTCACAAATAATACGGCTGCTCATTTTTTTACTCGATTACGGAAGCATTATTTCCTTTGCCCCAACATTTCGCCTGAACATTTCATCGTGCTCGGCAAATATAAGAGTGGGGCGGCAGCTTTTTATAAGCTCCTCTATCTGCGTGCGTGAAATAACATCAATGAAGTTTAGCGGCTCGTCCCATACATACAGATGCGCCCTTGAAGCAAGGCTTGCGGCAAGCTGTGCTTTTTTCCGCTGACCTGTGCTCATATCCTCAAGGCGGACAGCAAAATGCTGCCTGCCGAAATCAAGCTTTCGGAGAATGGTGAGAAATCGGGTCAGGTCGATATCAAGGCTTTCGGAGTATTCGGACAGTGTACCTTTCAGATGCTCAGCACTCTGTGGGGCATAGGAAATTATTAACCCTGACGGCATAATAAGCTGACCCGAGGGAATTATCCCCTCTCTTTCACCGCAGATAAATCTTAAAAATGTGGATTTTCCGCAGCCGTTATTGCCGCAGAGAGCAATGACATCTCCCTGTTTTACTTCAAAACTCTTGCCATCAAAAAGCTGTCTGCCGCCCACCGACAAGCCAAATTTATCCGCCGACAGGAGATTATTGCTGTGAAATTCAAGAGGCGATATGCTGACGGCATCGGCTTTTTCGATATCCTTTAAAAGCTTGGATTTTTCCTCGGCGGCTTTAAGGCTCCTTTCCTCAAAAGCCTTTGCTCTTGCCATTGCTTTCTTGGATTTTGCACCCTCATATGCACGGCGGGTCAGTGATTTTTCAACCTTTGTAGGCTCAAAACCTATCTTCTTCCGTTCAGAACGGTCTGCCCATTCGGCAGTGCGCTTTGCGGCGTCGGTAAGTCGGGATATCTCCTTTCTGAGCCTCCTGTTTTCTTCAAGCTCACGGCTGTCCGACAGCTCCTTTTCACGCTGCCACACGCTGTAATTTCCCTTGGTGACGGTAATGCGGCTGCGGTCAATGCTCATAATATGGTCGGTGCAGCGGTCAAGCAGTGCTCTGTCGTGGGAAACAAGGATAAATCCGCTTTTGCGGGAAAGATATTCGCCGATAAGCTCTCTTGTCTCAGAGTCAAGATTGTCCGTTGGCTCATCAATGAGCAGGAAATGGTTTTCCGCAAGGAACATTGCGGAAAGAAGCAGCTTTGTTCTCTCGCCGCCGGAAAGTGTGCAAAGGGGCCTTTCCGCAATGGTGGGGTCAAGACCAAGCTGTGACAGTTCGCAGTCTATCTCCCAGTCCTCCCTGCCGCTGCATATGCTGAGGATAATGTCGATGGCTGGCAGCCTGTCATCTTTTGGGACAAATGGAAAACGGTAAAAGTCCACCGAGGAGGTGATAGTTCCGCTGTATTCAAGCTCCCCTGCAAGAAGACGAAGAAAAGTGGTCTTTCCACGTCCGTTGCGCCCTGTGAGACCCAGCTTCCAGTCCGTATCGAGCTGTAAATTTATATTCTCAAAAATGTTGTCCGCTGCTCCGTCATAGCCGAAGGTCAGCGAATTTACCGAAATAACTGACATAAACAACTCCCCTTTCAGCCGTGCAAAAAAACAAAAAAGCAGCTGCGGGAAAATTAGCCCGAAGCTGCCATACTAAACAAATAGTATTCCTGTTTTACACCCTTTATACGGGAATGGTTCACGTGGCAGAATGCGCACAAAGGCTCACCCGCCGCAAACACTCTAAAACAAAGCGACAGCGTTAAGAGACTGATATTCCCGAATAAAATTGCACGGCAAACAGACCGCCAAAAAAGCGGTTGATCATCAATTTGCATTACAAAAATTATCGGAAATTATCTGCGCATCTTAACACTCCTTTGTTAATTATTGAAGTCATTATAACACTTCAATTACCATTTGTCAAGCATTTTTTTAACGTATGTAAATTTTAATCAGATACTATTGATTTTATAGGAAATATGATGTAAAATTAGATGGAATAAGTGCGTTTGCACATATTATACCGAAAGGGGTCAAAATACAATGGGAGCACTTACAGCAGCAGCGATTTTTACGGATCATATGGTGGTTCAGATGGGCAAGCCCATAGTTATATGGGGGCACGATTACAGCGACAGAAAAATTACCGCAAGCTTCTGCGGCTACACTGCCGATACAATGTGCATCGACAATTGCTGGCAGATAACATTTCCCCCTGTGAACACCTACGGCGGTCCTTATGAGCTGAAAATAACCGACGGCTCGGAAAGCCTTACCATAAGCGACATTATGATAGGCGAGGTGTGGATAGCAGGCGGTCAGTCCAATATGGAGCTTGAACTCCAGAACGAATGCCACGGAAAGGACGAGCTGAAGGTCTGCAAAAGCTCTAATGTCCGCTTTTATTACACAAAGAAAAATCCTTACATAGACGAATTTTTCTACATCGATGAGAAAAACGGCGGCTGGGCTCTTCCCTCTGAGGAAAATTCACGCTGCTGGTCGGCTGTGGGATATTATTTCGGCAAAAAGCTTGCGGCTGACCTGGGCGTTACTGTTGGCATCATCGGCTGCAACTGGGGCGGAACTTCCGCTTCAAACTGGATAGACACAAAAAATCTCGTTAGGGATGAGGACACAAAGACATACGTTGACGAATACAACAAGGCTATGGAGGGCAAGACCTTCGAGCAGTATCTCAAAGAGCTCCGTGAATACCGTGAATGGGAGGCTGAGTGGCAGCCCAAGATAAACGAATTTTATGCTCAGAACCCTGAGGGAAGCTGGGACGACGCTCAGAAATATGCGGGAAGTCCTTCAAGATGGCCCGAGCCTCTCGGTCCCAAGTCTCCTTTCAGAGCAGGCGGACTTTACGAGACTATGCTCAAAAGAATCGCTCCATACAGCGCAAAGGGCTTTATCTATTATCAGGGTGAGTCCGATGACCACAAGCCTCAGATGTATGAAAAGCTCCTCAAAATGCTTATTGCTCAGTGGAGAACCGACTGGAATGACCCTGAGATGCCCTTTATGATAGTTCAGCTCCCTATGTTCCTGAACCGTGATGACATCGACAGAAAGAACTGGTGCCTTATCAGAGAGGCTCAGATGAACACTCATCTCACCACCGCAAACACGGGAATCGCAGTTATCCTTGACTGCGGCGAATACGGAAACATTCACCCCGTTAACAAGATTCCCGTAGGTGACCGACTTGAGATGCAGGCTATGTATCACGTTTACAATAAGCTTTCCGCTGCCGAGGCATACGGTCCTGTCTATTACCGCTCATACCCCGAGGAGGACTGCTTCATTCTTGAATTTAAGTACGCTTCCGACGGATTCAAACTTAGAAATGAGGACACTCCAAGCGGCTTTGAGGTTGCGGGAGATGACAAGGAATACAAGCCCGCTGCGGCTCAGATTCTGAGCGGCGGAAAAATCCGCCTTACAAGCCCCGAGGTCAAGGAGCCGAAATATGCCCGTTTCAGATGGGTAAACTACTCCGAGGTAACTCTCTTCGGCAAGAACGGTCTCCCCGTTGCGCCTTTCAGAACCAATCCTCAGGCATAAATTCTATACTTTGGCACACCACGAAAGGAACTCTATGAAATTATCTCAGCTTTTCGGCAAGGGAAAATGTGTTTTCTCCTGTGAGGTATTCCCTCCCAAGAAAAATATGCCCGCCGACACCATATACACCACACTTGACAGCTTAAAAGCCCTTGACCCTGCGTTTATCAGCGTGACCTACGGCGCTGGGGGCACATCGGGGGACAATATCACGGGAGAGATAGCATCATACATCAAAAACGATCTGGGTATCGAGTCCTGCGCTCATCTCACCTGTGTGAGCAACACCCGTGAGGACATTGACATTCTCCTTGATGACTTCAAAAAGAGGGGCATCGAAAATATCCTTGCCCTGAGAGGCGACATCAACCCCGAACGCCCTCCCAAGCACGATTTCAACTATGCCTGCGAGCTTATCTCATACATCAAGGAACGGGGCGACTTCCACATTTCTGCCGCCTGCTACCCCGAATGTCACATTGAAGCTCCCGATATGATAACCGATATCCGTCACTTGAAAGAAAAGGCAGACGCAGGCGCTGAGCACTTTATGTCCCAGCTTTTCTTCGACAACAACACATTTTTTGATTTTCTCGAAAAGGCAAGGATAGCGGGAGTAAATGTTCCCATTGAAGCGGGAATTATGCCCGTTATCAACAAAAAACAGATAGAGCGTATGGTATCTATGTGCGGAGCAAGCCTGCCTGCAAAATTCTCACGAATGATGGCGAAGTATGAAAATTCGCCCGAGGCACTGAGAGATGCGGGAATTGCATATGCCGTTGACCAGTTAGCCGACCTTATTGCAGGGGGCGCTGACGGAATACATCTTTACACGATGAATAATCCTTATGTTGCCGAAAAAATATACTCCGCTGTAAAAGGACTGCTGTAATGATAAAGCTCGAACACATTGACCGAAATGAAGCGCTGAGATATCTTGCGTGCAGAGACGAGAAAAATATCGGTGAAACTGCGTCGGCATACCTTGATGAATGTGAAAAAAGGCTTCTTGAAGTCATATCGCCGAAGTTTCTTTACAAGTATTTCCCACTTGAATTTACAAGCGGCAGACCTGTTATAAATGGCTGCACACTGCCCCTTGACGGCAAAGAAATTGCGGAGCATCTTGATGGCTGCACGGGAATAATACTTATGTGCGCCACCGTGGGAAGTGAAGCTGACAGGCTCATACGTGTGCTGCAAATCGAGGATATGGCAAAGGCGGTCATTGCTGATGCATTTGCGGGTGCGGCGGTTGAGCAGGTCATAAATGAAGCTGAAAAGCTTATAAGAGACGAATTTCCCGGGAAATATTTCACTTGGAGATACTCCCCCGGCTACGGCGACTTCCCTATTGATGTTCAAAAGCAGCTCCTTGACGTTCTTGACGCTCCAAGAAAGATAGGACTTTGCACATCGGATAGCCGTATGCTCACACCTGTAAAATCGGTCACAGCCGTTATCGGTACTTCCGAAAGTCCCCTTCCACAGCGCAAAAGGGGCTGTATCACCTGCAATATGCGGGAGCGCTGCCAATTCAGAAAGAGAGGACTCCACTGTGGATCTTAAAAAGTTTTTATCCGAACGTGAATTTGTATTTTTAGACGGTGCAATGGGAACAATGCTCCAGAAAAGCGGTCTTAAAACGGGCGAGATACCCGAGCTTTTGAACATTACCCACCCCGAGATAATCGAAAATATACACTCGATGTACCTTGAAGCAGGTTCGGATATCGTTTATGCAAATACATTCGGCGCAAACCGCTACAAGCTCGAAGGCAGCGGCCACACAGCCGAGGAGCTTATCCGTGCAGGAATTGCCTGTGCAAAAAAAGCCTGTGCAAAAAGCGGAAAGCAGGCTTTTACGGCTCTTGACCTCGGTCCTATCGGTCAGCTGCTCGAACCGACGGGAAGTCTGTCCTTTGAAGAGGCTTATGATATTTTCAAGGAGCAGATACTTGCCGCCGAGGACGCTGACCTTATCGTGCTCGAAACTATGACTGACCTTTACGAGGTCAAGGCGGCTCTTCTCGCCGCAAAGGAAAATTCCGACAAGCCCGTTATCTGCACAATGACCTTTGAGCAAAACGGCAGAACATTCACAGGCTGCTCCTGCTCCGCAATGGCTCTGACCCTTGAGGGACTTGGCGCGGACGCTGTGGGCGTGAACTGCTCGCTGGGTCCCAGAGAGCTTATGCCTGTGGTCGAGGAGATATGCCGCTGGACAACTCTTCCCGTGGCTGTAAAGCCCAATGCGGGACTTCCCGACCCGAATACAAATCTTTATAATGTCACACCTGATGAATTTGCTGAGGCTGCGGCAAAATTTTCTCATCTCGGCGTAAAAATTCTGGGCGGCTGCTGCGGAACGAGTCCTGAATACATAAAGGCTCTTACCGAAAAGCTGAATGCTGAGCATTTTGTCCCAAGAACTGTGAATATCCCCTCTGCGGTATGTTCATATGCCAACACAAGTGTTATAGATCAGCCCAGAATTATCGGTGAGCGCATCAATCCTACGGGTAAAAAGCGCTTCAAGGAAGCTCTGAAAAACAATGATATCAACTACATTCTCGGTCAGGCTATCGAGCAGGCGGGTGCAGGTGCGGACATTCTTGACGTTAACGTGGGTCTCCCCGACATTGACGAAAAGGCTATGATGGTAAAAACCGTCAAGGCTCTTCAGGGCGTTACAGACCTGCCCTTGCAGATAGATTCCACCATTCCCGAGGTCATTGAAGCGGCTCTCCGTGTTTATAACGGCAAGGCCATCGTCAACTCTGTAAACGGCGAGGAAAAGTCACTTGAAACAATTCTGCCCATCGTTAAAAAATACGGTGCGGCTGTTGTAGGACTGGCTCTTGACGAGAACGGTATCCCGAAAAAGGCTGAACAGCGCTTTGAGATATCCAAAAAAATTATGAACAGGGCAATGTCAATGGGCATTCCCAAGCAAGATATTTTCATCGACTGCCTTACTCTTACTGCCTCCGCCGAGCAGGAGGGCGTTATGGAGACGGTCAATGCACTTTACCGTGTAAAGCACGAACTTGGGCTGAAAACCGTTCTCGGTGTATCGAACATTTCCTTCGGTCTGCCGAACCGTGAGCTTATCAACAGCAATTTCTTGCAGATATGTCTTTCCCACGGCCTTGACCTGCCTATCATAAATCCCAATATTCCTGCAATGACAGGTGCGGTAAGGGCATACAAGCTTCTGACAAATATTGACAAGAATGCTGCGGAATTTATTGCGGCGTATAATAATATGTCTCCCGCAGCTGCTCCAAAGCCTGCTTCGGGAGGATTGAACGTAAGCCCCGAAGGACTTCTTTTTGCGGTGCAGAACGGTCTGAAACAGGACGGCGCTGAGATCACCGAAAAGCTTCTTGAAACCACCGATGCAATGACAATTGTCGACGAAATGCTCATTCCCGCTCTTGACAAGACAGGTGCGGATTTTGAAAGCGGACGAATCTTCCTGCCTCAGCTTATCCTGTCCGCAGGCGTTGCCCAGGCGGCTTTCGAGGTCATCAAGTCAAGGATAAGCAAGGACGGCAATTCCGTTTCAAAGGGCAAGGTTGTCCTTGCCACGGTCAAGGGCGATATTCACGATATCGGCAAGAACATTGTTAAGGTGCTCCTTGAAAACTACGGCTACGAGGTCATCGACCTTGGACGTGACGTTGAGTATCAGGCTGTGGCTGACGCTGCAATGCCCGATGATGTAAAGCTTGTGGGGCTTTCCGCTCTTATGACCACCACACTTAAATCTATGGAGGAGACCATTGCGCTTTTGAGAAAAGTTAAGCCTGAGATAAAAATTGTTGTGGGCGGCGCTGTTCTCACTCCCGAATATGCCGAAAAGATCGGTGCGGATTTCTACGCAAAGGACGCAAAGGCCACCGTTGACGCCGCAAGGCAGATCTACGGCTGATACCGATAATTTCAAAAATATTCCCGTTAAATCATACAAAATAAAAAATCGGAAAACGGCTGAACTGAGCTGTTTTCCGATTTTTTAGATTTTCCCTTTTTTTCCTTATTTTTCATCACTCCCCTTTGCTATACTGACTGAGG
>CAMBJF010000109.1 GCA_945867875.1 uncultured Ruminococcus sp.
GCAAAATGCGGTCAAACAGCTTCCCTGCGTGGTCTGCCCGACGGGAATTGAACCCACAGCCTTCAGAGTCGGAGTCGGCTTCAATACTTTTTGCAATTTTCAATATCTTTTCATAAAATGGCTTAAATACGTTGTTTTTGCCCTATGAGCTTCTTGTATCTTTTAATGATTTTTTGTTGTCAAAAGTAACTTTTTATAAGATTTGTTGTCAATTTGTTGTCAATTTTGCTGTGTAGATTTTTACACAGGTGCATTTATCGGACGTTTTCAGTCGACTGTAATTTGTATATATCGGGGAGCGGATATGTCTGCGCTCTCACACGAAAAGAGGGACCACTTTTCTATGCTTGCTGTACCAAAATAGAAAAGCCGCTCCCAACTCCCGAGGAAAGCCCCGCACCTGTTCTCATATCCATAGATACAAACGGGAGCGGCTGAATTTTGACATTTTCGCTTATGCTGATGAAATTACCCTATATAGAACAAAGCCCCGTAAAACGCTGTGTAGTGCGTTCTGCGGGGCTTGAATATCAGTTGATCTGCAACCGCTGCTTTAATGCTTCCTGCAGGACAGCGGAGAAATTTATATTTGCTGCCTCTGCCTTTTCATTAAGCCAGGAGGGAATAGTACAGTTCTTTTTAACAGATCTGTTGTCAAGCATACGGCGATATGCATCGGGATCCGCATCAACAAGCGTTTTGATATCGTTTGTTTCGCAGTTCAAGGCGGTAAGGTCTGAGGGAGCGGGAAGCTCCTCCTTGTTATCTTCGTAAGTCACGCACAAAAGGTTAATAGCATCACGAGCCATTTCAATAGCTTCGGGTATTGTTTCCCCGAAAGTGTTATTATCAAAGTCGGGTATGGTTACAAGGTAGCCGCTCCCGTCCTCGCACTTGGTGAGTATTACAGGATAATAAGTTTTCATTTACAACACTCCTTTGTATAATCAGAATAGCTCTCGGGGAGCTTCCCGCTCCCCACATTGCTATTTTAGGTTCCTTCGTTTGATTATTGCTTTTGCAAGATTTTCGTTGATCTCCGTATGTCTTGGCACCGCCTCGGTTTCTTTGCCCTTTACATAAACATCGTGATTACCGCCGCTTCTGCAAAGACTCCAACCGTTCTTTTCAAGTAGTTTTATCAAGTCACGCCTTTTCAATTTTTCCCCTCCCTCTATTATATATTATACGCCTTTTATGCGTATCTGTCAATAGCTTAGGGAGAAAAAGATGTATAATATTATGTGCGTATATTGTGCGTATTATACAGATGATATGCTTTTTCTGTTTCGGCACGCTTGAAACTCGCAAGCGTTGAAAAAATGTACATTTTTCGCTGATAAGCTCACCGAAACGCTGCTTATAGCATTTTGTAAGCTCAAGGGTGAAATTACACATAGAAAAACGAAGCCCCGCAAAAAGCTGTGTAGTTCGTTTTACAGGGGGATATTGTTGATCAGATCCTATCTTCTCAAAATGGGGGGAGCGTTTTGGTGGAGCAAGCTATACCAAAACGGCGGGCGTTTTGGTGCTTGCCCTGCGGGGCTTTCGACTTTTCCGCTCCCTCCGTTGCTGATATGGGAGCGGATAATAGGGTGTATAAAAAGAAATGGGAGCGTAACCGCTCCCACTTTGTTACCCGCAAAGGGTTTTACGTTTTTTGTGTTACCCGCAAGGGGTGTTGTTATAAGCTCAATGCTTACAATGAATATATTATCATATCTATTAAGCTATGTCAAGCTCTTTTTTCCGCTCCCTCTGCCGTTCATGAGGGAGCAGTATCAACACTTACTTTGGAAAATATTCCCCGTTCATAATATCAAAGTGCCTGCGGTATCGCTTTGGAACGGTTACAGTAACATCATAGCCCAAGGTTTTCAAGGCTTTGGGGATTATCCTCATACCGTCCCGCAAAAATTCCTCTATGCGTTTTTCCTTGTGTGTGATACCTCTGTAATTCGTCGGACACACAAATGTCCAGTCCGCTCCCGAGTGATCTGCTACAAGTCTGAAATATTTGTCAATATCAGAGTCGGGGATATTTACAAGCCTAAGCAGGATATAATGTTCCATAGCTTCATCTATCTGACTTGCTATTATGTTTTCGCCGTCAAAGGAGATAAGCACCAAAAGCGGCTCGTCTGCATTTACGGCATTGTCAAAGTCCTGCTCATTCGGATATTTTATTATGTTCACCTGTCCGCCGCCTTCTCCGCTCCTGCTTTTTCCGATATGGGAGCGGCATTATCTCGCTCCATTGTTTCAGCAATTGCCCTGTTGATAAAGCCGTTCAGAGTTTCGCCACGTTCTGCGGCGTGAGCTTTAATTTCATCCTTTTTTCCCTTGCCTGTTCTGACTTTTAATTCATCATAATTTTCTTTCATATATTTTGCTACTGCCTTTTGCTGTGATTTGCTTATAGCCATATTATCACCGTCCTTATTGTTATTATATCATAATGATTATATAGGGTACAATATACTATTTATACAATATATCGGGTACAAATTCATACAAAATGCATATTGATATATCGGGTACAATAGTGTATAATATAATCAAGCTCATGAGAGCAAAACACCAAAACAGGAGGTAAACCAATATGAGCAATATCAAGTCAAAGGTAATGACAGCAGCGAACAGGCTTGTAAAGGGCGGTATGTGCCGCTCCCTTGCAATGGTCAAGGCTTGGGCACTTGCAAAGGCTGACGGCCTGCGTATAAAGATCAAGGGCACATCACGCAGACAGAATGAGCTTGAAGCCGTTGCAAAGTACCGCCCCGAGGACGTAACCGTTCAGCTCCGCAGAGAGCCGCACAACAGCCACGACAGCAACGCTGTAGCCGTATATGCCGCCGCTCCCGACAGGAGAGTGTACTTTATCGGGTATCTCGCAAAAGCAGCCGCATACGTTCTTGCCCCTCTTATGGATAAGGGCAAGGCTCCCCAGGTCAGAGGGCTTTCCATTGTGGGCGGCTTCAATGAGTTTGTAAGCCTGGGCGCACGTTTGGCGGTCAGAGTATAAGAAAAGCTCTTACATATTCCACCGACCAAAGCGAAATGTAAGAGCCTAAGTAACCGCTCGGGAGCGGCTGTGTGATTATTGTAACATATCCACTCCCGAATGTCAAGAAATATGATTTGAAAGGATGTATTATTATGGAAGATATGCATAACACTGAACTTGGTCTCCGTCTCGGATATCTCAACAATAAGCAGGAAGTGACAAATTCGGGAATGCAGGCACTTGTTATAAACCTTTGTGCTGATATGTCAACAGAGGATGTCAAGCCTATAGACGTGCTCAACAGCGAAATTGAAAGCTGTTTCGCTCTTATGGATAAATCCGAGTTTAAGAAGCCTGTTACACTTGCCGACTTCCGCAACATTGCTTATAATATTGCATTGGGTGTATTTCCTGCATACCCCGATGAACGGATATATCTGATATTTGCAAATGCTCTGCTTGATTATTTGGGTAAACAGCGAAAAATAGTCTTTTCGGAAATGCGCAGGGAATATGTGCCAATTCTTCGCACTCAGATAGAGCAGGAGCGAGAAGAAATGGCTATGCTGCAAGAACGTTTTGATAATTTATTCCAGATAGTGCGTAAAGGTGAGGGCGCACCCTATAGCGTTATAATGGGGTTTTATGATTATTATGAACTGTTCAGTCCATTTCAGAGCGAAACAATAAGAAGCTCATATTTGTATGATATGGGCTATATACAGGGCAAGCGGGACGAAAGAGCACGCCGAAAGAAAGCGGCTGAAAAAGCACAGGTATAAAGATATGCTTTTACAAGGGAGCGGAAACAAAAGCCGCTCCCTGTCTTTATAGCTCCTCGTCGCTGGGATCCACGCAGGCGGCAGGAGAAACACCCAGCTTGTCAAGTATGCTCATACGCTGCTTTGAGGTCTGCATAAGCTGTTTAATGGCGGGATTTTCCTTTTGATATTCCTGCCCCGCCGCCGATCGGAGCGTTATGAGCCTGCCGTTCTTCTGTATATCCGCCCGCAGCTCCCTTTCAAAATCCGTCAGCCACAAATAGCTCTCGATAAGCTCCGCAAATACGGGAATGTCCGCTCCGTTGCTTTTGAGCTGTTCTATCATACTTGAGCGTATCTCCGACACCTTGACAGCTTTTGTCCTTGCCATACCTGACACCTGCCTTTCACGTGCGTGAGGGAGCGGGATTGTCTTGCACCATACTCCGGTATGAACGCACAGAATATTTTTGATTTTTTTCAGACGGGGGGCATTGCGTTTCCGAATACCTCAAAGCCCCTTGATATCTGCATTCGGGCATAGCTATGCCTATATGCTCCGCTCCCGTTTCCGCTCCCTGTTGGGTGCTGTGATATGCCGCTCGGAATGGTACGGAAAGCAGAGCATAAAAGCCCCATAAACACGCTTAATCAGCCCTTAAATGAGGATAAAAGGGCTTATTTTTCGCTTTTTTCGGTGCTGTTTTTCATCTCTGCACGCATATTCCACCGTCTGAATGATCTGTATAGTGTGGACTCGCTTATATTCATACGCAGGCAGACCGCAACAGCAGTCTTTTTATCAATATGCATAGCTTTCCACGCTGCTATGGTCTCCTCTCGGCTTAACATCTCCTTGCCCTTGTATGTAGGCATTCTGTTACCTCCTGTTTGCTCCCTGCTCAATGATGATATCAAGCTTCTTAAGCTCTGTATCAATATGACGGACCGAATTTATAAGCCGCTCCCTTGTGTCGCTGTCTGATGTGTTCCATAATGCGGACTTTATCCGCTCCCGCCTTTCGGAAAGCTCCTGCCTTTTAAGCTCCGCTGCTTGAGGATCAGCAAGCCCCTCGGCATATACAGCACCTATTGCCTTCCTGCACCGCTCTCCGAAAGTAACATCACCCGACAGCTTGCCGATACATTCGGCGGCGTATGTAAGAACAGTATAGGGATTTTCCCCACAGCTCAGACACCGCATTATTTTCGCCCTGGCTTCCTCGGATAAGCCTATTGTATCAATGGGCTTTTGACGAATATTACAGTCAACTGAAAAATCGCTCATTTTGCTATGCCCTCCTTCCTGTTTGGGAATGGTTGTAAAACGGAACTATATTTCGAGTCCATTAACGGATATGCTCTCAGAGGTTGAGAACTTCCGTTTTTGCCTTTTTCGCTTTATCCGAATATCGGTTATAATTCAGCTCCTCGCAAGGAATACGCACATACTTAAAACAAACATAACCGCTCCCGAAATATTCGGAGGTCTGAACAGCTACAAGCTTATATCCCTCCGGAGCTTTCGGGGGCTTTTTCTCGGAATAGGAGCGGCACACCTTTTGAGGCTTCTGCTCTTTTGGCTGCTCAAGTTTTTTCGTCTGCTTCCAGCGCCGCCCCTTTGTTACTTGCTCGGTATGGTGAAAGAGGTATTCTGCTAAGGCTGTGAAGTCCTCGCCTTGATCCACTCCGTTGTAATAGTTGTGTTTTCTCAAATGTTCAGCACGAGCAATATTTCCGCCCGTCCATTTTTCTATAATGTCTTTTTCTGCCGCTCCCAATATGATAAGGTGGTGATGAAGCCGTCCGCTGTTCTTTCCCTCTCCTGTTACGGCAATAAGCTTTATATTTGGGTTATACCGCTGCAAACGCCGCTTGTAATTCTCAAGGTTTCTCTCTGCCTCTTCATACGTTGCGGGCAAATGCTCATTGTCATATGTAAGAGTGACATAATAAGCATTGTGGTCGAAATTGGTGTTTACAAGCCTTACAAAATGCTTTTCAGACTTGCGGCGGTTGTACTCCCTCCGCTCTTCATCGGTGCGTATGCTCTCACGCTTGGGCTTGAGAGACGGGGAGCGGCTTTCGGGAGCGTTAAAAAACTCTATTTCACACACCGCCCCCGAAATAGTGCGCTTTTTATACGTTGCCATAAGTCATTAACCGCCGATCTCAGGACTACTGTGTTTTGGAACAGAGCGGATCTCCCGAATAATTCGGCGTGCTGCCTTGCGGTGACGTTTGCAGTCCTCGAGGGCAAAAATAAGCACATTTAGGTAAATAGGAGAAAGGTGGAACTCTCTGCCATTCTCAAAAAAATCAATAAGCTGATGTGCGGCGGAAAGATATTCCGAAATCGTGTCCTTATACGCTATGTTCCGCTCCCTTATAATAAGCTGTGAAAGGCGGCGTGCTTCTGCTTTGAGAGCAGAGAGTGTTACTCGAGTGCCTTTCGTATCAAAGCATAAAACAGTATTTTCGCCCTCGTATTGGTATGTAAATCTCATAAAGACGTCCTCCAACACTTGCAAACGTCCGCAAAATGTGGTACAATAGACGTATGCAAAGATAATATTTGTTTGGAACGCCCCTACTTCTCTCGCCAAAGGTTAGTAGGGGCGTTTTTTATGCCCTTGTTCAGCCGAGGGAGCGGCTCTTGGGTACTTCATCTGAAATTAGCAGGTATGGGGTGTATATCGTTTTCCGCTCCCGTCTGTGATATATTTTCGCCATTGAGATATTCAATAAGCTTGTCACAATTCACAAGATAACGGTTTCCGGCTTTAACGCTTATGATCTCGCCCTTTATTACAAGCTGACGAATAAAATGTTGAGGAAGCCCGAAAAGCTGTGATGTTTCCTTTATTCCCAGCATACGAGGGATTTTTTGCGTTGAGGGAGCAGTATTTTTACAGCTGACTGAAATAGCGGGTGCGTTCATTCGCCTTCACCTCCTAAAATAGTGCCCTCTACATTACGAAATATATAGCTGTCATATCCGCACAGGAAAGCTATATTTTTGATAATCTCGTTTATTGCCGCCTCTTCTTCGCTGCTGCTGTTACATAATGCGGCAAGCCGTTCCTTGCATATGGGGATACTTTGGGATTTTTTTGCTGCTTCCGCTCCCTCGCCCATTGTAAAGTTGACAGTTATGTATTTAAACCTCTTTTTCATCTTCAACACCTCCGTTTGCGGATTTTTGAGCCAGCTTTTCATAAAAGCGCCTATTATGCTCCTTGATTTTATCCTTGTTGGCTTCTCTCCATTTACGCTTGTATGCCCTCCTGGCTTCAATTACCTTGCGTTCTTCGGGGGATAATGTATTGATGTCAATCATTGAAATTTACCTCCTTATTATTTATTCTTTTCTCTTGACATTGTCTGAATTGTTTTGTATAATTAGAAAGAAAAGATTTGCTACAAGCTCATTATATCAGTATCAAATTTAAAAGTCAAGTATTTTGATACAATAATTTTGATTTGTAGCTCATTTGATACAGGCAAGGAGAAACCTTAAATGAAAACAGGACAATGTGCTACTTTTGGAAAACGATTGGCAGAGCTTAGAATGAAAAAAGGATTAACTCAAGCTCAGCTTGCAGAAACAACTCAAATTCAACGTGTCACTATAGCAAAATATGAAATTGGAGAACGTGCGCCATCTATTGATAATCTACTATCATTTGTAGATTTTTTTGGTGTATCAGCTGATTATCTTTTAGGACTTTCAGAAGCAGAAAACAGAAATGCTGATAAAGCAAAAGCAGCAGAGTATTTAGG
>CAMBJF010000110.1 GCA_945867875.1 uncultured Ruminococcus sp.
CTATAATGAGAGAGGGAATCCACCCCAATTACGTTGAAACAACCATCACCTGTGCTTGCGGCAACGTGATCAAGACCCGTTCCACCAAGGAGAACATCAGAGTTGAAATCTGCTCCAAGTGCCACCCCTTCTACACCGGCAAGCAGAAGCTCGTTGATACCGGCGGACGTGTTGACCGTTTCAAGAAGCGTTTCGGTATGGACAAGTAATGTCACAAGTATTAAATTGCCTGCGTAAGCTTTACGCAGGCAATTTTTTTAAGGAAAGGAGATTTCTTTAATGAATACTCCCGATTATCAGACGGTAAACGGCAGTGCAGAAGCGTCCTTTACCGAAAAGAAATCCGAATTTATCGGCTATATCCGCCACGTTGAAACTGATGACGAGGCGGTGGCTTTTATAAATGATATACGTGCTATGCACCGCAAGGCTACCCACAATGTGTATGCCTATATTCTGCGAAACGGCAGCGTTACAAGATACAGCGACGACGGAGAGCCTCAGGGAACTGCGGGCGTCCCCGTTTTTGAGGTTCTGCGAAAAGAGGGACTTACCGACGTGTGCTGCGTTGTTACACGGTATTTCGGCGGCATACTTCTTGGTGGCGGCGGACTTGTGAGAGCCTATTCCCACAGTGCTAAGATTGCCGTAGATGCGGCTCAGCGAATGATAATGTGCTCCTGCTACCCGTTCACAGTCACAGCGGACTACAACCTTTACGGTAAGCTTGCAAATATCCTGCCGGAATTTGATGTGAAGATAACCGACACTCAGTTTACGGATAACGTTACGATATCCCTTTTGTGCCGCTCGGCTCTTGCCAATGCGCTGACCGAAAAACTTATCGACACGGCAAACGGCAAAATTGATATAAAAAAAGGTACAGAGTCCTTTGAGAATTTTGCGTAAAATTGTGCAATGTCACAAAAATATTTTTTAAGAAAAGTTTTTTCACCTTTTTTGAGTATATATATACAGATTTGTCGGGAAAGGGTTGATATGTATGACCATTCGTGAAGAGCTTGAAATAATCGAGCTTGGAACTCTCTGTGAAGATGCCTGCACCTCAAAACATACGGGCAGACGTGTCCGTCCCGAACCGAAGTGCCCTATCCGAACCGAGTTTCAGCGTGACAGAGACCGCATTCTTCACTGCAATGCGTTCAGACGTCTCAAACACAAAACTCAGGTCTTTCTCTCCCCTGTCGGCGACCATTACCGAACAAGACTTACCCATTCCCTTGAAGTATCGCAGATAGCGAGGACTATTTCAAGGGCACTGCGGCTGAATGAGGACCTTACCGAGGCAATTGCCCTCGGTCACGATCTGGGTCACACCCCTTTCGGTCACGCAGGCGAAGCTATCCTAAATGAGATATGTTCATTTGGCTTCAAGCATTATCTGCAAAGCGTAAGAGTTGTGGATTACATTGAAAAGGACGGTATGGGTCTTAATCTTACCTATGAAGTCAAAAACGGTATTGCCTGCCACACGAACAAAATCGCAGTTACAAAAGAGGGCTGTGTTGTCCGTCTTGCTGACAAGATCGCATACATAAATCACGATATTGACGACGCCATCAGAGCGGGAGTCATAACCGAGGATATGCTCCCCGAAAATGCTGTGAGAGTTCTTGGAAATTCCAAGAGCGAGCGCATCACAAGCCTTATAATGTCAGTCATCAGGAATGGCGTTCAGGACATCAAGCTTGAGGACAATATCAAGGCTGCCGAAGATGAGCTTTATGACTTTATGTTTGAAAATGTTTACCACAACAACGCCGCTAAGGACGAGGAAGTCAAGGCGAAAATGCTTGTGGAAAAGCTTTTCAGATATTACTTCAAAAATCCCGACAAAATGCCTGCGGAATATATAAACATAATGAACCGTTTTTCAAAGGAAAGAGCGGTGTGCGATTATATTTCGGGCATGAGCGACGGATATGCAATAAACCTTTACAATGACCTTTTCGTGCCGAAATGCTGGCACATTCAATAAATCCCGACGGCTTTAAGCCCTGAAAGGAGGCTTTGTGTATGCCCCTGCCCGAGGATTTTATAATGCAGCTCAAGCAGAATAATCCCATTGAGTCGGTAATGGGTTCATACGTGAGCCTTAAACGAAGCAGCAGGGATTATGTCTGTCTTTGCCCCTTTCATTCGGAAAAAACACCCTCCTGCCACATCAGCGTCGGTAAGCAGTTCTTTCACTGCTTCGGCTGCGGTGCCGGAGGCGATGTTATCACATTCGTGATGAAAGCGGAAAATCTTGAATACATAGAAGCTGTGCGGTTCCTTGCCCAAAGAGCAGGAATGAGTATGCCCGATGAAGCCAAGAACAATGACCTTAGCAGGCTCAAAGCAAGGATACTTGAAATAAACCGTATGGCTGCACGCTTTTTCAATCAGACGCTTATGAAGGACAGCCGTGGCGAAAAAGGCAGGCTGTATTTCAAGTCCCGTCAGCTTTCACCCAAGACGATAACCAAGTACGGCCTTGGATATGCTCCCGACGAATGGCGGTATCTTACCGACTATCTTAAATCGCAGGGGTGCAGAGAGGACGAGATCGTTGCCACCAATCTTGCAAGGCAAAGCCAGAAAGGCGGCATATATGACAGCTTCCGTGACAGAGTGATGTTCCCTATCATAGATCTGAGAGGAAACGTTATCGCTTTCGGAGGTCGAATAATCGATGGCGAGGGACCAAAGTACCTTAACTCTTCGGACACTCCCGTATTCAAGAAAAGCCGAAATCTTTTTTCCCTGAATTTTGCCAAACGCTCCGATGAACGGCGGCTTATCCTCGCCGAAGGATATATGGACGTTATCGCAGTAAATCAGGCCGGTTTTGAAAATGTCGTTGCCACGCTGGGAACAGCTCTTACTCCCGAACAGGCAAGGATAATGTCACAGTATGCCGATGAGGTGATAATCGCCTATGATTCCGACGGAGCGGGTCAGAACGCCACTCAACGAGCCATAAATCTGCTCAGCGAGGCAGGTGTCAAGACCAAAATAATAAAAATGGAGGGTGCAAAGGACCCGGACGAGTTCATAAAAAAATTCGGACCGTTGAGGTTCAAGCAGCTTCTTGACAACTCCGACGGAGCAATAAATTTCCGTCTGTCAAAATGTGCCGCCGATATTGATATTGAAAGCGACACAGGACGTGTGGAATATCTCAAACGCTGCGTCGATGTTCTGTCTCAGATAGCCTCCCCTGTGGAAAGAAGTGTGTATGTCTCAAAAATTGCCAAGGAACAAGGCATCTCACGGGACGCTCTTGATCTGCAAATAAATTCAGTTATCAGAAAGAGGGTAAATGCTGAAAAAAAGCAGGACTGGAACGAGATACGCACATTTTCCGAAAAGCGGAAGGTTGACCCTGCGGCAGTAAATCACCCACGGGAATACAAAGCCGAACAGGGTGTTATCGCCTACCTGTGCGTTCACCCCGAGGAGCTTTCGTTTGTGGAGCAAAGTCTCTCTGCGGACAGCTTTCTGACAGATTTCCACAAAAAAGTCTATGAAAAGCTCATAGCGGGTATGAAACAGTCGGCGGATTTTAACATATTATCACTTCAAAGTGAATTTCCTGCCGATGAAATGGGTAAAATAACCGCAATATTATCCGAAGCACAGGAGCTTGAAATAAGCAGAAAGGCAGCTGAGGATTACATAAATATCTTAAACGAGCACCAAAGCGAAGAGCAGTCGGCGTCCCCGCCCTCTGCCCTCTCAGATGATGATTTTCTATCCCTTGCGAAAAAAATTCGCAGCAGAAAATGATAAATAACCGAAAGGACGGTAAAAATATATGACTAATACTGATAAGGCTATGGAAACTCTGATGGAACAGGGCCGTGCTCACGGCAGACTGACCACCACAGAGATAAACGATGTAATGGAGAAGCTCGATCTTGATGTTGACCAGATCGACTCATTCTATGACAACTGTCAGAGTATGAACATTGATATCATCGAGGACTTTGACGCCGAAAAGGAACTTGCCATTGATGATATCTCACTCCAGGACGATCTTGAGCTTGCCCTTTCCACAGAGGGCATTGCCATAGATGACCCTGTTAAGATATATCTTAAAGAGATTGGTCGTGTTCCCCTGCTCACTCCCGAAGAAGAGATACAGCTTGCAGAGCGTATGGCTGTGGGTGACGTAAAGGCAAAGCAGAGACTTGCGGAAGCAAACCTCCGACTTGTTGTTTCAATCGCAAAGAGATATGTGGGCAGAGGAATGCAGTTCCTTGATCTCATTCAGGAGGGCAACCTTGGTCTTATAAAGGCTGTTGAGAAGTTTGACCACACTAAGGGCTTCAAGTTCTCCACCTATGCTACTTGGTGGATAAGACAGGCTATCACAAGAGCAATTGCGGATCAGGCAAGAACTATCCGTATCCCCGTTCATATGGTCGAAACAATTACAAAGGTAAAGAAAGCATCAAGCCAGCTTCTTCACAAGAACGGTCACGATCCCTCACCCGAGGAAATTGCAGACGAGCTCAATCTCCCTGTTGAGAGAGTTCGTGAGATAATGAGAATAGCTCAGGATCCCGTTTCTCTCGAAACTCCTATCGGTGAGGAGGAGGACAGCCATCTCGGTGACTTTATCCCCGATGATGACGCTCCCGCACCTGCCGATGCAGCTTCACTCATTCTTCTCAAAGAAAAGCTTGGAGAAGTGCTCTCAACTTTGACCGAGCGTGAGGAAAAAGTCCTGAGACTCCGTTTCGGACTTGAGGACGGACGTTCACGTACACTTGAAGAGGTGGGCAAGGAATTTGACGTTACAAGAGAGCGTATCAGACAGATCGAAGCAAAGGCTCTCAGAAAGCTCCGTCACCCCAGCAGAAGCAAAAAGGTCAAGGATTTCCTTGATTGATACATCGAAAGGAATGATAATCAGATGTGTCTTACTCTCGAATCGGATTACGCCGTGAGAATAATAGGCTGTCTCACCGCTGAAAATAAGCGTATAGACGCTAAAAATATTTCTGAACGCACAGGTGTAAGTCTCCGCTTTTCCCTTAAAATTCTCAGAAAGCTTGTTTCGGCAGGACTTGTGAGGTCATACAAGGGAATGCAGGGCGGATATGAACTTGCAAAGTCTCCCTCTGAGATAACAATGCTGAACGTGATCGAGTCGGTGGAGGGCGATTACTATCTTAACCGCTGTCACGAAGATGATTTTGTCTGCACAAGAGGAGCAAAGGGCTGCTGCTGCTATCAGTCTGTATTTAACGAGATAAGTGAGCTTGTAAAAAACAAGCTTGCGTCCTGCACCTTTGAAGATCTTCTGAACACTGACAAAAATACAATAAACAAATAAAGAAAATTCTCCCTGTCCCTGCGGGGAGAATTTTTAGATTACAGCAATATGCATATAATGTTAGTGTAAACTTTGTGAGATATTACATATTATTTTTGAAAAAAACTGCGCTCCTGAGTTGTATATATATCAGAAGTGCTTTAAGACAGGGGGAAACTGATTTATGTATTCCGGCTCAAACGGTACCTTTGACGACGGATACATCAGATATGTGCTTGACACTTATTCAGAGCCGATAGTAAGATTGTGCTTCTCCTATGTCCGCAATATGCACGACGCTGAGGATATCGCACAGGACACATTCTGTGAGATAATCAAGCGAAAGCCTGTGTTTACAGACGAGAACCACGAAAAAGCGTGGCTTATCAGAGCTGCGGTCAACAAATGCAAAAATCACCTTAAATCGGGCTGGGTAAGCAAAACAAGCTCAATAGATGATAATTTGTCGTCCCCTGCCCTCGGGTGTGAGGACAGCGCACTTGACGATACTTCCAGAGCCGTTTATGATGCGGTAATGGAACTTCCCGAAAAGTACAGAACAGTTATTCATATGTACTACTATATGGGACTGAGTATCGCCGAGATCGCAAAGGCTAACAACATTGCCGCCGCTTCCGCAGGAACACGGCTTGCCCGTGGACGGGCACTTCTGAAGAAAAAACTGGGAGATGATTTCTGATGACCGATTTTTCGGATAAATATAAAAAAGCCCTTGAATATCAGGAACTTTCTCCCGATTTCAAGGAACGGACAGCAAAGCTTATGGCAGAACTTCGTGACGCAGATGCACCTGTGCCCAAAACAGCAGATGAAAATGACAACACAGTTTCACCTGTTATCGTTTCGGAAAACGGCGGTGCAAAAACAGACAGAAGCAAATTCATAAAGATCATCTCAACTGCTGCCGCAGCAGCAGCCTGCCTTACAGTAGCCTTTGCACTAAACAGGGCAGGGGTTCTCGACAAGGACAGTGGAACATCTCTCGCCGCAGCCGACAGCATATCAACAGAAGTGACCGACCTCATTGAAGGAGAAGAGCAGGAGGAAGAAACTCCCACCGAAGCTGAATATGACATAGCTACGTATGACATAGCCACTGATGAAGCTGTTGACGTTATCCCAGAAGAGACCACAGCAGCAACGGAAGCGGAAATTCCTGCCGAAACAACACCCGTCAGTGCATATACAACTCCTATGACAACAGAAGCGACTACGGTATATACCGAAGAAGCTGTTACAGAAGCAAAAAAAGACTCAGCTCCACCCGATGCATATGCTGCCGCAGGCAATGTAAAAGGAACTGCGCCGGCTGTTTCCGAAGAAGAGGATTTTCCTTTGGAAACGGTGCTTATTCTTGAACCGTTCTCAGAGGATATGGGAGAAGAGATACCCGCAGAAGCCAATGAAATAATTGATGAGGAAGCAGACGACGAAGCTCCTGTGAACGATGATACCGGCATTCCAAACGCAGCAAGATCATCGGCTTTCTCACCCCAAACAGCAGTCTCGGAATTTCCCGCACAGAATACCACTGCTGTTATAACCCCCTCATTTGAAGACATCGACCCCGAAAACGGAAATGTTGTGACATATGAACCAAGACAGGTCCGCAGCGTTTCAAAGCTTATTGCTCTGAACAAGGAGCTTTTTGATTTTTCTGACAGTGAAGCGTCATACTCCTCCGAAGCTCCTGCCGACAGCCGTTATATAATTGATTACACAGACAAACAGGGAAATGCTCTGCGTATATATATGGGCAGCAGATATATCTGCTTTGCCAAAGACGGCTATTACTACACCTTTGAGCTGACAGAAGAGGAATACAATGACCTTGACAGCACGCTGTTCGGACTTATATCATAACTTTCAAAATTTTATGTTCTGTTTAAAATAAAATGCATCAGGCTGAGAAAATGAAATCTCAGCCTGATGCATTTTATACATTTGCAATATTGGTTATTATCCCCGAGGGAGTAATGTCTATCCACCCGAATGACGGGTCCTCATAATCTCTCGGACAGGAGCAGCTGCCGGGATTAAGCAGATATATGCCGTCCTCATAGCTTTCATATCGGCAGTGAGTGTGCCCGAAAAGCACAGCCTTGCAGCCGTTGTCCCTTGCAATGGAGCGGAGCATCTCAGTGCCGTATTTTACACCGTAAAGATGACCGTGAGTGCAGAGTACCTTTATAT
>CAMBJF010000111.1 GCA_945867875.1 uncultured Ruminococcus sp.
GTATAATTTTTCCTCTAAAACTTTGTCTAACTTTTTGGGGTCAGTTCATTTTGAGGACAGCCATTTTAAGTTTATATCATTTCCTTAACAAGCTCAATAAGCCTTTTAACATCATCAGGGGGCTCCTTTGAGTACAGAATGCCGTAGGGTATAGCATAATCCCATTCAACGGGAACAGTCACAAGCAATGGGTGAACATTCTGCCAGCATTCGATAGTGAGCAGAACATCTCCCGACTGGGCACAGCTGTTGAATACGCTCATATCATAAAACTGGGGCGCATCAACTATTTGTATCTGCGGGTGATTCTGCTTAAGGTCTGCCCGTATCCTGTCATTTATCTCAGAATCACCCTCTTTCACCATCATCAGTCTTTCCCCGTGGAGGTCGGAAAGGCTGATGATGCTTTTTTTCGCAAGACGGTGCTCCGCATTCACGGCAATGCACTTTTTATATTCCCCAAGCTTCTGAAATCCGCACCGCTCCAGCCAAGCGGAAGAGTCGCACACTCCCGTCAGAAAATCAAATTTCTCTCCAAGTGCGGAAATTTCCGTAAGAATATTCGTGTGCTCGTCCTCAAAGGGCACAATGTTCAGCCTGTACCCCGGGAAATGGGGGCTGAGCCTTGTCCACAGGTCGATAAAGGGCTTGCAGGGGTTCAAAAGTGACGTTCCCACGCAGAATGTCTTTTCATATTCCTCCGTGTACCGCAGTGCACGCTCCAGCGCCTTTTCCGAGTAATCTATCATAAATCTTGCGTCCTTATAGACCGACTGCCCCGCAGGAGTGAGCCGTATTCCCTGATTTGTGCGGCTGATGAGCTTTAAGCCGAGACTGTCCTCAAGGGTGTTTATCTGCTTCATTACCGCAGTGGGGGAGATGTACAGCTTTTCCGAAGCCTTTGTGAAGCTGCCGCAGTCCGCAGCGGCAATGAATGCATTCAGTCGTGGGTCATACATTTTCATATCCTCTCGCATAAACTTTTGGTTGATATGATTATAACATATCGGCTATTCCAAGTCAAGGAAAAATGCTGTATAATATCATCAGAAGGAGTTGATATTATGTCAGCCATAATCGTATATTTTTCACGCACAGGAGAAAATTACGTCAGCGGAGCGATAAAAAAGCTTGAAGTAGGAAATACGGAAGCCGCCGCCGAAATGCTGCAAAGGCTCACGGGAGCGGATATGTTCAAGATCGAGCCTGTTATGCCCTATTCGGACATCTATAACGACTGCATCGAGCAGGCAAAGCAGGACAAGGAAAGGAACGCACGCCCCGAAATAGTTTCCTATCCCGAAAGCCTTGACAAGTATGACACCATATATCTGGGCTACCCGAATTACTGGGGCACGATGCCTATGTGCGTGTTCACATTCCTTGAACACTACGACCTCACAGGTAAGACTATCAAGCCCTTCTGCACCCACGAGGGCAGCGGAATGGGCAGCAGCGAAAGCGACCTTAAAAGGATATGCAAAGGCGCTGACATCAAAAAGGGACTTCCCCTCCACGGCTCACGGATAAACGCCGCAAAGGAAGCCTTTGAAAAATGGCTCAAATGATACGAAAGGAAGCTCAATATGAAAAACGTTCTTATAATCTCAGCCAGCCCCCGAAAGGGCGGCAACTCCGACAACCTCTGCGATGAATTTATGAGAGGTGCCGTTGAAAGCGGCAACACCGCCGAAAAAATATTCCTCCGTGACAAGCAGATAAACTACTGCACAGGCTGCGGAGTCTGTAACAGCACCCACAAGTGTGTTCAGAAAGACGATATGGCAGAGGTCATCGAAAAGATGCTCAAAGCCGATGTTATAGTAATGTCCACACCTGTGTATTTCTACTCAATGGACGCACAGCTCAAGACCCTTATCGACAGAACCGTTCCCCGCTACACCGAAATGAGCGGCAAGGATTTTTACTACATCGTCACCGCCGCAGATACCAATGTGCCTATGCTTGAAAAGACCGTTGACGCTATCAGAGGATTTTCCGTTGACTGTCTCTCGGGCACCAATGAAAAGGGCATCATCTATGCAGGCGGCGTATGGCAGAAGGGCGAGATACATGGCACAAAATATATGAACGAAGCTTATGAAATGGGCAAAAACGTATAACGGGAGGTAATCATTATGTACGAAAGCATTTTCCCCACAGGTGAGAAGAACACCGCATTTGCAAAATATTTCGTTGGTCAGAGCTGGCTCAATATGCTGACCACCGAGGGCGTTGCCATAGGAAACGTTACCTTTGAGCCTAAGTGCCGCAACAACTGGCATATCCACCACAAGGGCGGTCAGATACTTCTCTGCACCGCAGGCAGGGGATATTATCAGGAGTGGGGCAAGCCTGCAAGAGAGCTTCACCCCGGCGATATTGTTCAGATTCCCCCCGAAGTAAAGCATTGGCACGGCGCAGCCCCCGACAGCTATTTTGTTCATCTTGCCGTTGAAGTTCCCGCTGAGGGCAGTTCAAACGAATGGCTTGAACCTGTTTCGGACGAGGAGTACGGAAAGCTGAAATAATTTGAAAGGGTGACGGATAATGCAGTACACAAAGCTTGGCAATACGGATATTGAAGTCTCAAAGCTCTGCCTTGGCTGTATGAGCTTCGGCAAGGCAGGCACTATGCACGGCTGGACTCTTGATGAAGCTGACAGCGAAGCTGTGATAAAGCACGCAATAGACCTTGGCATAAACTTTTTCGACACCGCAAACTGCTATTCCGCAGGAACAAGCGAGGAATATCTCGGCAAAGCGCTGAAAAAGTACATTCCCCGTGAAAAGGCAGTCATCGCTTCAAAGGTGTATTTCAATGAGGGCAGACTGTCCAAAGCCGCCATTGACCGTGAGATTGACGGCACATTAAAGCGTCTCGGCACAGATTATCTTGACATCTACATTATCCACCGCTATGACTATGACACCCCCATTGAAGAAACAATGGAAGCCCTTGACGGACTTGTGAAGTCGGGAAAGGTGCGTGCCATAGGCGCATCGGCAATGTACGGCTATCAGTTTTACAATATGCAGCTTGCGGCAAAGGAGAACGGCTTTACACCCTTTTCCGTAATGGAAAACCACTACAATCTCCTTTACAGGGAAGATGAGCGGGAGCTTATCCCCATTTGCAGGCAGATGAACGTTTCCCTTATGCCCTACAGCCCCCTTGCAGGCGGACATCTTGCCCGCACAACCTGGAAGTCCGACACCCTCAGAGGCAAAACGGACAACGTTGTAAAGGGCAAATATGACCGCACAGAGCAGCAGGATATGCATATCGTCCACCGTGCTGCGGAGCTTGCGGAAAAATACGGCTGCAAGATATCTCATATAGCCGTTGCGTGGGAGTGGAAAAAGGGCGTTGCAGCCCCCATAGTCGGCGCAACAAAGTCAAAATATCTTGATGATGCCGCAGGGGCTTTGGATATCGCCCTTACCGATGAGGATATGGCATATCTTGAAGAGCTTTACGTTCCCCACCCAATTGTGGGAGCGATAGACAAGAATCCCCCTCAGGGCACGATTCTTGTAGATGAAAAAAAGTAATGGAGAAATTAATATGGCAGTAAAACAGACCGCAGGCAGGGACGCACTGAATGATTTTGCCCCTGAGTTTGCACATTTAAATGATGATATACTTTTCGGCGAGGTGTGGTCAAGAGAGGACAAGCTTTCCCTCCGTGACAGATGCATCGTCACCGTGACCGTACTTATGGCAAGCGGAATGCTTGACAGCTCCTTTAAATACCACCTTGAAAACGCCAGGAAAAACGGCGTAACAATGGAGGAAATGGCTGAGATACTCACTCACGCCGCATTCTATGCAGGCTGGCCAAAGGCGTGGGCTGCCATGAGAATGGCAAAAGAGGTATATGCAGATGAGCTTGGCAAGTAAGAGTGTGATGCTCTGTATCGCAGCGCTGACCCTGACCGCAGCGGGTCTCACAGCCTGCGGAAATACCGATGCTGCCGATACACCTGAGCAGTCTATCCCCACGCTTTCCGAGACCGAGGAAACGACCACGGAAGCAGGTGCAGCTGACACAGAAGCTGCCGAAACGGAAGCTATGAAAGCAGAAACATCGGAATCCGACGAAACATCTTCGGACGCATCAAAGACCCTTGTGGTGTATTTCTCCGCCACGGGCAACACCGAAAGCACAGCCGAAGCCATAGCCAAAGCCACCGACGGCGATGTGTTCGCCTTGATACCCGAAACACCCTACACAGCCGCCGACCTTGACTGGACAGACGACAGCAGCCGTGTTTCCGTGGAGCACAGCGACCCCGACCAAAGGGTAATTGCCCTTGAAACCGCCACACCCGCAAATTGGGACAGCTATGACACTGTTTTTGTGGGCTATCCCATATGGTGGGGCGAGGCTGCATATCCCGTAAGCACATTCGTGAGCGAAAATGATTTCATCGATAAGACAGTTATCCCGTTCTGCACCTCCGCAAGCTCCGATATAGGAGACAGCGGCAATATCCTTGCATAGACCGCAGGCAGCGGAAACTGGCTTGAGGGCAGATGCTTCTCGGCATCTGAATCGGAAGATGTCATTGCAGAGTGGGCAAAGAGTTTTACAGAATAAATCCATATAAAAAATCTCCCGCCGAATAATGCTTTTTAGCACCATTCAGCGGGAGGCTTTTGTTAGATTATGCTAACTGCGTCCTATAAAAAATACCCATATATCGGGTCATTGCTCCATAAACTTCATAAGCTGGGAAGCAAGCTCTTGGGGACGATTGATTATTTCGCCGGGACCGCCCTCAAAGCAGTATGTGGTGAGCTTGGGATATGCCGCTTTCAGCTTTTTCAGAGCTTTTTTCATATGCCCCTCCTTGCTGCCGTACCAGCAGGCAACCTTTGCATCGGGCTGAACGGGGATATCCTTTCTGTAAAGATACAGACCAACTTTCCAGGTGGCACGGATAGATTCAAGGCTGATGTTGTCGGGGATACAGCTCATCATTTTGCTGAAGCCCTCTTCGGTCTGCCCCATAAATTTCAGCGCCCAGCTCGGCATAGTCTTTTCCTTTGCCGTTTTATACTGCTTTTGCGGCATAATTTTCAGTAAAGATTCGTTCAATATGCCAAAATCGAGATACTCGGGACCGCCGAGTATCATATGTTCAAGCATAACCCGCATCATTGAGCTGAGAACCACCGCAGGACCGCAGCCAAGTGACTCCGCAAACAGCATATCAAGCCTGCCGCCGCAGTTTTTCTCAATGTAGTCAGCAAGCTTTTCTGCCTGATCCTCCGCAGTGGTGTATGTGGTCTTGCCCGTTCCGTCAAAGCCGTCAAAGCTTACGGCGTAAACGGTGCAGTCCTTTTCAAGCAGGGGATAAGCTCCCGAAACTGCTTGCTGCACATAAGATTTCCGTGCAGGAGCATTACCGATTTCCCGTTCGGGTTTCCCGTCTTTTTTATTTCCATATGTACCCTCCAAAATAAAAATAATATCAAAAAAGCCCCTCTCCGCAGGCAGCGAAGAGGGACATTTTCATTACTTTGCGTATTCGATCGCTCTGCTCTCTCTGATAAGATGTACCTTGATCTGTCCGGGATAATCCATCTCGTTTTCGATCTTTGCGGCAATTTCTCTTGCAACAAGAGCCATCTTTTCATCGTTGATCTGCTCGGGAATTACCATTATGCGGACTTCACGGCCTGCCTGGATAGCGTAGGATTTCTCAACGCCCTCGTAGGAGGTGCAGATCTCTTCAAGCTTCTGGAGACGCTTGATGTAGTTTTCGTAATTCTCGTTTCTCGCACCGGGTCTTGCGGCGGAGATAGCATCGGCAGCCTGAACAAGAGCCGCAACAACGGTCTTTGTCTCAACATCGCCGTGGTGAGCCTCGATAGCGTGGATAACTTCGGGGCTTTCCTTGTACTTTCGGCAGACATCAACGCCTATCTGAACGTGAGAGCCCTCTATCTCATAGCTGAGAGCCTTGCCGATATCGTGGAGCAGACCTGCACGGCGTGCAAGGTTTGCGTCAACGCCAAGCTCGGAAGCCATAATTCCTGCAAGGTGTGCGACCTCAATAGAGTGGTCGAGAACGTTCTGGCGGTAAGATGTTCTGTATCTCAGACGGCCGATAAGACGTACAAGCTCGTGATTGATACCGTGAACATTGGTCTCGAGGATAGCCCTCTCGCCCTCCTGCTTGATGCGGTGCTCGACCTCGCGCTTTGCCTTGTCCACCATTTCCTCAATTCTTGCGGGGTGGATACGTCCGTCGGCAATAAGCTTTTCAAGGGCGATTCTTGCCACCTCACGTCTTGCGGGGTCGAAGCAGGAAAGTGTGATAGCCTCGGGAGTATCGTCAATGATGAGCTCAACTCCTGTGAGGGTCTCGAGGGTGCGGATATTTCTTCCCTCACGTCCGATAATTCTTCCCTTCATTTCGTCGCTGGGGAGAGGAACAACGGACACTGCGGTCTCTGCGACCTGATCTGCGGCACATTTGGTGATTGCAAGGGAGATAAGGTTTCTTGCCTTGTCCTCGCACTCGTCCTTGAGCTGCTGCTCGTACTGCTGGATTTTGAGGGCTTTTTCGTGAACAAGTTCATTTTCAAGCATTGAGAGCAGGTGCTCCTTAGCCTGATCCATAGTAAACTGGGAAATCTTTTCGAGGGTCTCCATCTGAGTGAGCTTGATTTTGTCAGCCTCTTCCAGCTTTTCATCGGCATTTTTCAGCTTTTTCTGGAGCTGTTCGTCCTTTTTCTCAAGGGCATCGTTCTTTCTGTCAAGGTTTTCTTCCTTCTGCTGGATACGTCTTTCCTGTCTGGAAAGCTCGTTTCTGCGTTCCTTGATCTCTTTTTCAAGCTCAGTACGGCTCTTGTGTATCTCGTCCTTTGCTTCGACAAGAGCAATTTTCTTTTTGCTGTCGGCTTCTTCCTTGGCTGTCTCAATGATGCGCTCGGCTTCCTTTTCGGCAGAGCCGATAGCCGATTCAGCCTGTGACTTGCGGTACTTTATGCCCGCCTTGAAACAGATGAGACCCGAAACAGCGGCAGCCACAACAAATATGACAACATAAATAGCATACTGCAACAAAAAAACCTCCTTTTTCAAAAAATAAAATATGGTAACCGCTTCGGAGGTCTGTTCTTGAAGCTCATAAATATCAAATAAGCATTGTTTTGGGAGAATGAATGAAAAAAGCTTAAAATAATCCAACTGACGAATAAGTATTTTTACAGTAAGCAAACATAAATGATCCCTTAAACTGAGCTGCACCGCTATAAAACGGGCGGAGGCTCATCAAATATATATGAAAACTCCGGTTTCCTGCATTTTTGTACGTCAGGACTGACCTGAAGCGATAATGTAAAAGCAGTTTTTCTATAAATGGCAGAGGCGGAAAAAGCCGTCCGGCTGCCGAAAATATTTTTACTGCAGACACAATACTATTG
>CAMBJF010000112.1 GCA_945867875.1 uncultured Ruminococcus sp.
AGGTGGATACGGTCAACAAGTTCATATCCGCAATAACCGAGAGCCAGTCCCTTGAGAATACAATGAACGAAATAGAATCTGTCACAAAGCAGCTCACAAACTGCGACAAGGCAACATTTTACTGCTATGACAACACCAATGACAAGTTTTTTTCGCACGGAGATTACCGCAATTGGCAGGACGAACAGAGTGCGGGAGAGCTGAAGAACGCTTTTGAAAGCAAGGATATTCTTAGCGACAACAAGGAAGCGGTCATTCCTCTTGTTTCCTCGGGCGGAAAGTCCGTCGGCGTTATCGTTGCGGAAAAAGCGGAGGGCTTTACTCCCGCCGATTACAACAATTTCCGTCAGGGCTGTCAGATCGTTAATACGGTGGAACTTGCATTGAAAAAGGAATTTGAGCATCAGGGAAGAATTACCGACGAGCTTACCCATCTGAAAAACAGACAGGGACTCAATGAGTATCTTTCCAATACCATGTGCGGCAATCTGAATGAAGGAAAGACCGTAAACATCATCATGTGCGATATCGACCACTTTAAAAATGTGAACGATACATACGGACATGATGCGGGAGATATTATCCTCAAGGGAGTTGCCGATGTTCTGCAGGAGGGTACAAGAGCCGGTGCGGACTGTGCTTTCCGAATGGGCGGCGAGGAAATGGTCTGCATCATAAATTCCGAACCCGAGGTTGCGCTGGATATTGCAGAAAGGCTGAGAGATACCGTTGAAAATAAGGTTCACAGCATTGTGAATGACGGTGAGCCTGTTGATGTTAAGGTTACTGTTTCAATGGGTGTTCACACAATGGAGCCGAAAGAAGCGGTCACTCCCGAAAATGCAAGGCGTATTTTTGATGAGGAGTTCAAGCACGCAGATGATGCGGTTTATGAAGCTAAGAAAACGGGACGAAACAAGGTAGTTTCAAAAGATGATACCACAAATCTAAAATACCTTGCTCTGAAAGCGGCAGAAGTCATGTGCGGAGATAACAGGCAGCTTATTGATGCAATGAAAAATTATGCTGTTTCCTACCTTGTGAACGAAACAGCCGATCAGAATCATAACACAGTGATTGAAGCGTTAAAGGGTGTTGCGGAGCAGAGTCCTCACATTGCAGAAGCTGCAAACAAAATAGCGGAAAAGATTGCCGCTAAATTTCCCGATACTGAAAAATCAGCCGAAAAGACTGTAAAGTTTTTCAACAAAAACGAGTACAGCAAAATTCAGCACAAGGCATACATAAATACCGATTCCAGGACAGCTTATGACATCACTCAGAAAGCGCAGAAGGAAGGCGTGACCGTATCTGCAAAGTTCTCCGAGGGCAAGGCAACCATTACTCTTGATGCAGTCAAGGACAAGGCATTTATTGATGCGGTGGAGAACATCGGCAAATGGGCTGAAAAGGTTCGGGTAAAGTATTCCGAAAAGCACAAGGAAAATGTGCAGGAAACCAATAAAAACAAAGATAACAATGCGAGATAACGCAGGAGGTATGAATATGAACAGCGTAAATATCATGGGCAGAATTGCAACAGACCTTACACTCAGACCTGTCAGGAGTTCGGCAGGTGTGGTGCTTAATTTCAAGGTAGCAGTTGACAGATATGCAGGCGGTGGCAAGGTCACTGATTTTATCCGCTGCACCGCATGGGGAAAGACTGCCGAAAGGATCTGCACTTATCTTACTAAGGGCAATATGATCGCCATCAACGGCAGCCTTACCACAGGAGAATATATCGACCGGAACAATATCCGTAGGTTTACCACCGATGTTTTTGTCAGGGATTTTTATTTCACAGGGGATAAGTTCCGCAGAAACATTGAGCAGAACAGCCCCGTTTATGATGATTTAAGCGATTTCGAAGAAGTGTGAGGGGTAACGCTTTATGAATGAATTTATGAGAGAAAACGAGGTGATAGGTGAGGTTCGTGCTCCACTGGAGCACGCTTCACCCACCGAGGAAAATAAGCCTGACACAGCGGAGAAAAAGCCTGAGAACAGAATGGAAAAGCTCCTTGAAAAGCGTGACCTTCTTAAAGAAAAGCATGCTAAATCCATTGAGAATGAGAAAACCGCTGCCAACAGGACAAAGGTTATCGAAGCTCAGATGGCAAAGGTGGCAAAGGAGATCCACGCAGAAGAAGTTGTAAAAATGGACAAGTTCTGTGCGGAGAGAAATTTCACCTATGACGAAATAATTGAGTATTTCGAGGATTATCCCAAAGGAGCAACTATCGCAGACATCAAGGCGATGAATAAAATTCAGAAAGGATGACATTTATGCCCGAATATGTAAACAAGGACTACTACAGACAGCTTGCACCCGATGACCGCAGCTTTCTTAATCTTACGGCTCAGAACATCAGGACGGTTATGGACAGGCTCAATGCGGAGAATATTATGTTTTCCGCAACGGTCGGTTACAAGAACACCATTACTGTCAGCAAGGCAGACAGGGAGAGAGCTTTGGCTATTGTAAATTCGCTTTCGGATCAGAACAGAAGCACAGCAAGAATTATAGGCAATGTTCCGTATAAGGAGCTGCCGCCTTCCGAGAGAAAGTATATAAATACTGATACCGAAACTGCATTGCAGGTCGCAAACATCATTGCAGGAGATTCATCTATGAAATTCTCGGGCAGGATAAGCGGCAACAGTGCAACTCTTACGGTAGTTGGTGAGAAAAATGCAGCTACTGTCCGCAGGATCATTGATAATATTCAGAATATGGACCTTGTGAATGAACTGCGGGAAAAGGGATATGAGCGCATTGCCGATACCAACGGCTTTGTAAATATCCGCAATATGCAGACAGGGGAAACTGCAGGCTTTGAAAGTCTGCGTGAGGCAAGAAATATGTTCCTTGACCCCGATAATGAATTCTTTCACCCCACAGCAATTCGCATTGAGGAAAACTCTTTCTTCCGTATCGTTTCCGATGAGGAAAATATGGACTATTACATTTCCGAATATGATCCCGAAAACGGTGAGGAAAGAGCTGTATATCTTGATGATGAGGGAAGATGTCCTACATTTTCATCTGTTGATGAAGCACTTGAATATGCGGCTGCTCACAGCATTGATTATACCAACAACGAAAATCAGCTTGAACACTGGAGAGCCGATGATGAAGAACGTGCAGCTGACAGGGAAAGATATGAAAATAACATCATCATTCAGACGAAATTTCCTCATGTGGACAATCGTTATCCCAATGATATAATCTACAACCCTGACGGCAAAGCATTTTCATGGGTATATTTCAATGAGGAAGGTGACGGCGGCGATGGTGAATTTATAGACATCACCGTTACCGAAGATGATGTTTTCGCTGCATACAATTCGGAAAATTTCCTTGAATATATCTATCAGAACTGCAAGCAGAATGTTATAGATACACATTCGGGATATTTTGAGGACTATGCGAAGGCGTATATCAATAAGAGTGAAAATGTAGTGAGAAGATATGATGAACTTACAATTCAGGCATATCTTGAAAGCAACTCTCCATTGGTTCAGAAAGCTAAGGAATCACTTGAAGGTGAAATTTCCGCAGACAGTGATTCTCTCATAATCGACGGGTATGAGGGTACATGGTATGTTGTCGATACCGAAACCGTTGACGGAAAAGAACTTTTCCTGCTTGAAAATGAAAACTATGGCGATGAAACCTTTGGTATCATCATAGACAAAGACAGAAATGTACTTGTTGATGAAGCGTGGAACGGATTTTCTGACTATCACGAAAAGTATGATAATCTCACTCCCGAAGAAAAGCTGGCAAACAAGGTAACTGCCGAATGGAAAGCGTTCCTTGAGAATATGAAGAAGGAATCTCCCGCTGTGCTTATTGAATCGGCTTATGAGATAAGCACAAAGGATAACATTCAGACATATATCACCGAGGAAAATCTGAACCTTACCGAGAAGCAGATAAATGCGCTGCTTTCAAGAGATAATGTGCTTGATGAACTTTATGATGACTGGAATCATAATGAATTTCTGAAAGGCTATTCCGATGTGGCTGAACTGCTTAACGATACGGCTAATGCTATCCTTGTTTCAGAGGGCAGATTACAGCCTGAGATAGCAGACAAGCAGCTTGAAGAAGTATTTGCAGAAATAAACAAAGCTATGTCGGAGGCAGGCTTTAAGGGTGTCAGGGAGGACGATTTTGACAAATTCGTTGTATCATACAAGGAGCATTTGTCAAGCATCGTTATGAATGGTGATTATCCCGTACTTGCCGACCTTGTATTCGGCAGTTCAAGTGATACTCCCGACCCCTGGCAGCATTATGAGGACAGCGTATATCATGATAAAATTGCAGCTAACATGAACGAGGTCTATGATACTGAAAGGAAAAAGGAAATAGATAATCTCCTGCTTTTCAGAAAGGAAAATCGTGAGTGCGCCAACATGATAGATGCTGTCGGCAGCAAGCATTACGAAAATAACACCTTCAAAACCGAAGCGGCACTTGACGAGCTTCTTGAAAGATATTCTTTTGAGAGAATTCAGGCTATTGCTGCGGGTAATGTAGTTGAGCTTTTCGGCAGACTGCAGGACCGCAGAGTATCACAGCAGAATTATGAATGGGGAAAGTCGGTGCTTGATGCTTTTCCCGAAAGATTCAGAGCGGAATTGCAGCCTATCGGTGCAAACCGCCTTACAATGCACCCCGGACTTATAAATCTGTTTGCAAACAGGATTCGTGAGTACGAAGCAAAGAGCATTGAAAAGGAAAAAAACATTGAAGCATCAAAGCATTATATTGATAATATGATTGATGTAAATGTTGAGTCAATGTATTATGATCCCGAAACGGAATCAATTCATTGGTATGAATTAGATCCTCATGGAGATAATGAAAACGGCGTATTCAACGAATACATTATTGATAAGGATTTTGCAAAAGAAGCGGTCGAGCATAATGATTCCGAGGAGATCATCGGATATGTTGACGGTAATTGTCCGAATCAGAATACGGCAGTCATAAGCAGCCATGATTTTGTGAGAATGGCTGATGAGCATATCAGAATAAGCGAGATTGCTGCATCGGGAGAGGACGATAACTATATTACCATTGACCATTCCTCTGACGATGATGTGAATAAGGTCGTTGCCGATTTCTTCAGGAATAAATTTGGTTTGGCTGTTGCTCCCGAAAGAACCGCAGAAGATATTGCCGTTGGCGATAGATACAGATACAAGGGCGCAGATGTTGAGGTCGTATCAATGAAGGGCATCTATCCCAATGATGTCGGCATTTCCAAAAAGGAGCGTACAGGCAGCACCGAATATGCCGTTACATCAAATGTGGACAAATATGAGCTTCACAGAAACGGTGTATATCTCGGAAACGGTGAAAAGACTGTTGTATCCGAGCTTGATATGGCAAAGAGATATATCGAGGATTTTCACAGGAAAGAGTATGGTGAAAATGAGGATACGGATTTTTCCGATCTTCATAACATCGGACTTGTATATACTACTCTCGGTGATGATGGGGAGCATGAATTTCAGGTCACAGCAGACCTTGTTGATCCGTCCATAAGCTACAGCATTGACGGTGAAAACGTAAGGACAGACTTATATGAAAACCTTGCAGATATGATTGAAAAGGACTTATCCTTCCTTGATTTCGATTATTTTCAGACGGAGGGATATAAGGAGCTTGAAAAGAAATATCCCGAAAATGAGCAGGTCAATGTTGTTCTTGAAGTTTCGCAGTATGACACAAACAGGTACTACATCGCCAATGATGTAACCGAGGATTCTGTAAAAAATGTAATTGCCAATTCGGATAAGCTGTTTATGGACATCTGCGCTCTCGGCGGCATTCAGATAACCGAAGCCGAGTTTGCAAAGTATTCGCAGACGGAGGGTGTAACAGCCATTGATGTGAATATTGACGAGCAGACCATGCACGTTTACGGTGCGGACAAGCCCATAACCTCTTTTGCCGAGATAAAGGGCATTGATGAAATAGCGGCATATCTTGACCTTGCAAATAACACGATAAACTTTTCCGTAATTACGATAGAAGGAGAAAAGCCCTTTGTAACAGGTTCGTATGTGGGAAAAGATGATATTACTGCACTTGAAGAATATCAGGAATACATTGCCGATACGGGAAAGCAGTATGCCGATGTTACAGTCGAATTCTATCAGATCGGCGGGGACAGTGAATCGGTAAGTGCCGATGATAGGGAGTGTGCATACATTTCCGAGCATTTGCAGGAAGTGATGTCCCACAATGATGCACTCTGTCTTGAATCGGATACATATTCGGTTCGTTCTCCCCAGTTCCTTATTGATGATTATGAGGAGCTGAATGAAGAAGCTGAAACCGAGCTTGCCTTCAAAATGCCCAATGGCGGATATATCGGTATTTTTGAACGTTCCGATGAGGGATACGATTATACTATCTACAACGAAAGCTATGATGAGATCGACAGCGGTGTATATGATGATGACAGCATAACTATCCGTAATGCTCTGGCAAATATCCTTGATGATGAGCATGTATATAACGCTCTTGAGGAAATTGATTATGCTGCGCTTACAGATATTGTTGAAAAAAGAGAGCATAACAAATCGCTCAATCTTTTCGACACTCTTGAATATGACGTAAACAAAGTATTTTCCGACTTCATAACATCAATGGATTTTACTGTTGTCAAGGTAGGTAATGAGTATTCCCTGAGAGATGATGCGAATCTGGGTAATATCCATTCTGACAGATTTGATTCAGCAATGGCAATGACTGACAGACTTGATGTTTACATTGAGGATTACTATATTTACGACACGCTTTCTCTTATCAAATCCAACGGTCTTGAAGATATTCTCACAGATGATTCTCCGAACCTGGGGCAGATATACGAGGATATAAAAGCTGCATCGGGCGATGAAAGGGTGCAGAAGTTTTTCAACGAGTACCGTTCAACTATGGAGATCATCGACCTTATCGTTAATAGGATCGAGGATGTGGATATAAGCATTGCTTTTAAAGATGCTGCCGTAGAGGAAAGCGAAATAAAGTGGACTCCCATTCCCGAATCTGCTGACGATAACGGAAACCCCACAAGTTATTCAACCGAATACAGAGGTGAAACTTTCTTCATTTCCGAAAATGGGGACGGAAAATATGATGTCGAATTTGAAAACATGAGGCATCATGGTCAGACATATTATGCGCCTATCAACGAGGATTTTTCAGGCTTTTTGAGCAGAGCAGATGCGGAGGAATATTTTGCGGATAATATAGATGAATACATTGCTGTGCGTGATGAAAAGATACTTGATTCCATTGTTGCCAATACCACCGCTGTCTCTTATACACATCTCCGAGCCCACGAGACGCTACGCTATCT
>CAMBJF010000113.1 GCA_945867875.1 uncultured Ruminococcus sp.
TTCTAAACATTCTTTTGTTTTTTCAGCTGTCTACTTGACAGGGGGCACTTCATTTTTACAGACAAGCCGCTTTCTCTATGCATATTAAATTATTTAAGCTCGTAAAGGCTCATTTCGCTTTCCTGACGCTTAGGTCTGCCCATAAGCTCACGAATAGCGTCTCTGGGGCTGGCACAGTTGTAAAGCACATCATAGCATTTTTCAGTGATTGGCAGGCATATTTTGCACTTTCTTGACAGCTCATAGGCTGCCTTTGTGCAAAAATATCCCTCGACCGTGCCGACCTGCTTCACAGCTTCTTCGGGGTCAACGCCCTGTCCGATAAGTATGCCTGCACGTCTGTTTCGGCTGTGCATACTGGTGCAGGTAACGATAAGGTCGCCTATTCCAGAAAGTCCCGCAAAGGTTTTTTCTTTGCCGCCGAGAGCAATTCCAAGGCGGGTTATCTCCCACATACCTCTTGTCATAAGAGCAGCCTTAGTGTTGTCACCGAAGCCCATTCCGTCGCATATTCCTGCACAAAGAGCAATGATGTTCTTCATAGCTCCGCCAATCTCACAGCCAATAACGTCATCATTGTTGTAAATTCTGAGAGTGCTGTTTGACATTACAGTCTGAACATATTCAGCCTGTGCGGGTATCTCGGAAGCGGCAATCACGGTGGTGGGCATTCCTATAGCCACCTCCTCAGCGTGGGAAGGACCTGTGAGAACGACTATCTTCTTGCCTGTTTCCTCAAAAATCACCTGACTGATGAATTTGAGTGAACCGCCCTCAAGTCCCTTGCCTGTGTTGACAACGACGCTCTTTTCATCAATATAGGGAGCGGCTTCCTTTGCCACATCTCTTACAAAATTAACGGGGATACCGAAAATAACAAGGTCCTTGCCCTTGGTTTCGGAAATATCATCGGTAAGGCGAATTTCCTTGCTTATCTTTACTCCCGGGAGCTTTGCCTTGTTTTCGCCGTCACGTCTGATATCGTCAAGCTCAGCCTTGAATTTTGACCATACGGTAACATCGTGGCCCATTCCGTTAAGCATTACCGCAAGGCTGAGTCCGAATCCACCTGAACCGAGAACGATTATATTTGCCTTTTCCATAGTCGATCCTCCTTGAATTATTTCACTTCGTCCGAATCATTCATAACGCCTGTGTCTTTTTTCTTGCTGCCAAACTTGTTTTCAGTTCCGTTTTTCAGTCTCTGGATATTTGAACGGTGCATATAGATAAGCAGTATGCTGGTGCAGAGCACAAGCCCCGTATGAAGCAGAGCACGGGGAGCGCCAATATCATATATAAAATAATGAACACAGAATGTTATTATGGGATAAACCGCAGCCGCAAGTATGGAGCCAAGGGAAACATATCTCGATATGGCAACAATTATCGCAAAAAACGGGATAACGATGCAGAATGTCACAGGGTCGATGACAAGCAGAATCGAGCAGGATACAAGCACGCCTTTTCCGCCCTTGAAACCGTAGTAAAGGGGAAAAATGTGGCCGATGATTGAGAAAAGTCCCGATATGTAGCCGATAGCACGGCGGTCAATAAAATATACGCTCTCAAAATCCGCTCCAAGAAGGAGCTTTGCAATAGTTATTGAAAGGAATGCGGCGATGACACCCTTTGCAAGGTCGCCTATAAGGGTTATAAGAGCAGGAACCTTGCCGTAGCAGCGCAGGGTGTTTGTAAGCCCTGCGTTCTTGCTTCCGTGCTCACGGATATCCTCGTGCTTTAAAAGCTTTACGGTTATAATTGCGCTGTTGCAGCTTCCAAGAAGATAGGAAAGTACTGCGGTTATGAACAATGTCAGTATCAGCATATTAAAATTACCTCTTGTCCCCAGGGAGCTGCTGCTCCGAAAGGTTTATTTTGTGTCGCTGTTATCACGTTCTCTGATAACGAAGCGTACGGGAGTGCCTGTAAGTCCGAAGGTCTGACGTATCTGATTTTCAATGTATCTCTGATATGAGAAATGGAAAAGGTCAGCACGATTTACAAATACAACGAACGTGGGAGGCTTTGTGGAAGCCTGTGTCATATAGTAAATTTTCAGTCGTCTTCCCTTGTCGGAGGGGGGCTGTACTCTTGTTGTGGCATATGAAAGCACGTCATTCAGCATACCTGTGGTTATTCTCATACTGTTCTGAGAATTTACGCTGTTGATGAGAGGGAAAAGCTTGTCGATACGCTGTCCTGTCTTTGCGGAAATGAAGATGAAGGGCACATAGGACATAAAGCTGAACTTTTCTTTCAGGTCATTTGTGAACTCCTCCATTGTGTTGGAGTCCTTTTCAACGGCGTCCCACTTGTTTACAGCAACGATGCAAGCCTTGCCCTGCTCGTGAGCATATCCCGCAACCTTGGAATCCTGATCGGTAAAACCAACAAGTGCATCAATTACGATAACGCAAACATCGGAGCGGTCAACAGCCATATAAGCTCTCAGAACGCTGTAATGCTCGATTTTTTCAGTTACCTTGGACTTTCTTCTGATTCCTGCGGTGTCGATAAACACATACTTGCCGTTTTCATTCTCGATAACTGTATCTGTAGCGTCACGGGTTGTTCCTGCAATATCGGAAACGATAACACGCTCCTCGCCTGCAATGCGGTTGATGAGTGAGGATTTTCCGACATTAGGCTTTCCGATAACGGCAACCTTTATATATTCCTCGTCATATTCATCAGTCTCGCCCTCGGGGAAATACTTGAAAACCTCATCAAGAAGATCACCTGAACCATGACCGTGCTGAGCGGAAACAGCGATAGGGTCGCCAACACCAAGGTTATAAAACTCGTAGAACTCAGGAGGAGGATCACCGATGCTGTCACATTTATTTACAGCAAGGATTATGGGCTTTCCGCTTTTCTGTAACATTGAAGCCACTTCATAGTCATCGGCAGTGACGCCGCAGCGGATATCGGTGAGAAAAACGATAACGTCGGCTTTCTCGATTGCGACCTGCGCCTGCCGTCTCATCTGAGCAAGGATTATATCCTCGCTGGCAGGCTCGATTCCTCCCGTATCAACTATCATAAACTCCCTGTTTCGCCACTCGCACTTTGAATAAATACGGTCACGGGTAACACCGGGAGTGTCCTCAACAATGGACAGACGCTTGCCTGTCAGCTTGTTGAAAAGGGTGGACTTGCCCACGTTTGGGCGGCCCACTATTGCAAGAATAGGCAGCATATATTACCTTCCTTTCAAATTCAAAAATATCTATCTTCCAAGAATGGCGTCAAGCAGAGCACCGCCGTCATTTTCCGAAAAGCGGAGACTTACGCCAAGCTTTTTTTCCACGTCTGATATAGTAAGATCATCAAGAAACAGGTCGCCGTCGTGGATTATCATTGATTTTGACAGAAGGAGCTCTGTTCCTATCTCCTTGTCACTCAGTTGGTCAATGATATCCCCTGCCGTTATCAAGCCTGTAACGGTTATTGTTTCTCCGAAAAAGTGATTTATTATTTTATAGACCCTGCACGTAAGCCCAAATTTTTCCTCGGCAGCGTGAGCAAGCTTTGCTATCATATCATAAGCCGCCGCACCTGTGGCGATTGAAACATCACGGTCAATCTTTTCATCGGATTCAGCATTCAGTGCATCGAAAAATTCATCATAAAGTGACCGCATCATTCCGACACCGTTTTCGTACTGAGGATATTCCTCATAAAAATCAGCATCAGGCAGCGGTCTTCCCGCCGTAAGATAAAACTCGTCCGAGGGGAAAACAAGTCTTGTGCCGTATTCATCAAGAAATTTACGCTGAAATTCCTCGATTATGTCAATTGCCTTGCCTGCCCCCTCCTTATCAAACATCGTGAGAGGAAAAAGTCCGTCACGGAATTTGGTAAGTCCCACAGGCACAATGGCAACACTGCTCACATTCGGCATCAGGTTTCCTAAATCTGTGAGCGTTCTTCTGAGCTCATCGCCGTCATTCAGTCCCGGACAGAGAACTATCTGACAGTTCATTGATATCCCTGCCTCCGAAAGCTGACGGAGATAATCTATCTTTTCGCCTGCAAAACGGTTATTCATCATTTTGCAGCGAAGCTCGGGATTGGTGGTGTGAACTGAAATGTTGATATTGAGCTTCATTTTTATGATTCTGTCAATATCTTCCTGTTTAAGGTTTGTCAGAGTGACATAATTTCCCTGCAAAAAAGAAAGTCGGGCATCGTCGTCCTTGAAATAAAGGGTCTCTCGCATTCCTTTCGGCATCTGGTCGATAAAGCAGAAAACGCACTTGTTGCAGCAGCTCTGCTTTTTATCCATAAGAAATGTATTAAATTCCAGTCCAAGGTCGTCGTACTCGCTTTTGCGGATCTTCAGCATAATATGCTTCCCGTTTCGTTCAAGCAGAACTGTGACGATATTTTCCGAGGAATAATACATATAATCAAGCACGTCCGATATTTTATGACCGTTTATGGACACAAGAATATCGCCGCTTTTTATCCCGTGCCGTGCAGCGGGAGAATTGGCTGTTACACCCGTTATCTCAGCAGACATATGACCTCCGCAAACATCACTTTAAGAAAAAAGCAGAGAAGGATTGCTCCTGCTCTGCTTTCTGAGGAAACAAAATCACGCTTCCTTCTTAATTACCTCAACGCCCTTGTAATATCCGCAGTTCTTGCAAACCTTGTGAGGAGCGGTAAGCTCGCCGCAGTGTGAGCATCTTGAAAAAGCGGGGGTGTCCAGCTTCCATACAGCGGAACGTCTCTTATCACGTCTTGCCTTGGAAACCTTTCTCTTTGGTACTGCCATTATTCAGCACCTCCTTATCATTTAAGATAATCAAATTCCTGACAGCCTATAACAATTTTTGTAAATATGTCCATAGGCATATAAGCATTCTGTTATTCACAGTTGCAGTCGGAAATGTTCAGATCCGCACCGCATTTCGGACACAATCCCTTGCAGTCCTCTTTGCAGAGCAGCTTTGTCGGCATCTGCAGCAGAATGTCATTTACCGCAAGCTCGTCCAGATCAAGCTTATCATTTTCTGTCACAACATATTCGTCATTATCGCTGTTAAGGCTTCTGACAAGAATATGCCCGAAATCAAAAGAATAGCTTCGTTCAAACTTGCAAAGACATCTGTCACATTCGGCACTGATTGTAAAATCAGCATTGTAGCTGAGAGTAACTACACCTGCACGATTCTGCACAGTACCTTTCAGATTAACAGGACCGATAAAGCTATAACCATTTATTTCATCCAGCCTGTCACGGGAAAGCTCACAGGAAATGTCAAGCTTTTCGCCGATGATCTCATAAAGCTGTTTTAAGCCTATAACCATAATACGCTCCTGCACCAACACACAAGTTATATTATATCACAGTGAAAATGATATGTCAATAGCCTGTGGAAATTTTTTTCCTGAATTACTTGATAGCAAACTTTGTAACGCTGTCGGGAAGATCAGCCTTGTCAGCGGAAACAGTGAATACTACGTTTACATCGCTGCCGGTGAGCTTGTCGATCTTAGCGAGAAGAGCGCCGAGAGCCTCATAATCAGCTCCACCGATCTTGAGGATAGAATCTACGAAGATGTCCTTGATATCGTAGTTGCCTGCGAGGAGACCTGCAACGAGACCAAAGAATGCCTCGAAAGAATAGATGCAGTTCTTGTCGGTGTCAACGATTCTTACGGTGTGACCGATATCGTATCTGAGCTTGTCGCTCTTATCAATGCAGACAACATAGCCGTCGGTGTTCTGGGAAGCAGCATTGATCATATCAATGAGTATCTTAGTCTTACCTGAGCCCTTATTACCTGTAATAATCTTTACCATAATAACTCCATTCTCAGCGGCGGAAAGTATTTTTTTCGGAATCCTGCGGCAGCCCCCTCAGAGCGCCGCTGTGCAGCTCTGAGGACTGATGAAATCTATTTCATCACGCCGCCCTATTCCGTATATCATCACCCTTTGAGGGTTGAAGCCGTTTTTATCTGCCGAGCTTTGCCTCGAGAGCAGACTTCTGATCTTCATAGCCGGGCTTGCCAAGAAGAGCGAACATATTCTTCTTGTAGCTCTCAACGCCGGGCTGATTGAAAGGATTGATGCCGAGCATATAACCACTTACAGCACAAGCCTTTTCAAAGAAATAAACCATATATCCGAAGCTCTTTTCGGTGGTATCCTCAAGCTCAAGAACGATGTTGGGAACATTGCCCTCAGTGTGAGCAAGGATAGTGCCCTCAAAAGCGCATCTGTTAACAACAGACATATTCTGATTTGTGAGGAAGTTCAGACCGTCAAGGTTCTGAGCGTCATTTTCAAGGAAGAAATCCTGCTTGGGCTTCTTGATGTCAACAACAGTCTCGAACATTACTCTTGAACCGTCCTGAATGAACTGACCCATAGAGTGAAGATCGGTGGAGAAAATGCAGGAAGAGGGGTAAATGCCTCTGTTATCCTTGCCCTCGCTCTCGCCGAAGAGCTGCTTGAACCATTCAGCCATCATAGCGAATGAAGGGTCGTAAGCTTCGAGAATTTCAACAGACTTGCCCTTTCTGTAAAGAATATTTCTGATAGCAGCATACTTGTAGCAGTCATTGCTGTCAAAGCCTGCCTTGAGTTCTTCTCTTGCCTGAGCCGCACCTGCCATAACAGCATCAATGTCGCAGCCTGCAACAGCAATGGGGAGAAGTCCTACTGCTGTAAGAACGGAATATCTTCCTCCAACATCATCGGCAATAACGAAGGTCTCGTAGCCTTCCTTGTCAGAAAGCTCCTTAAGGGTTCCTCTTGCCTTGTCAGTGGTAGCAAATATCCTTTCCTTTGCGCCTTCCTTGCCGTACTTCTTCTCAACAAGGTCTCTGAAAACTCTGAAAGCGAGAGCGGGCTCGGTAGTTGTACCGGACTTGGAAATAACATTTACGGAAATATCCTTGCCGTCGCAGATAGAGATGATCTCATTAAGATAAGTAGGGGAAATATTGTTGCCGACATAGTAAATGTCAGGTGTGTCCTTCTTAAGGTTATTGTAAAGAGGCGACTTCATAAGCTCAATAGCTGCTCTTGCGCCGAGATAAGAACCGCCGATACCGATAACGATAAGGATATCGGAATTGGACTGTATCTTCTTTGCAGCAGCCTTGATCCTTGCAAACTCGTCCTTGTCGTAGTCAACGGGAAGGTCAAGCCAGCCGAGGAAGTCGTTTCCTGCGCCTGTTCTTTCCTCGAGAGTCTTTGCAGCGAGCTCAGCCTGAGCCTTGACTGCTTCCATCTCGTGAGGAGCGATATAGCTTTCAAGATATTTGGTATTCAGATGTAAAGGTGCCATTTTTTTATCCTCCTTGAAATTTCACATTTCTCTCCAAATGTGACAATCAATCCATATACAAATATTATAT
>CAMBJF010000114.1 GCA_945867875.1 uncultured Ruminococcus sp.
GTGTATATCTTTAAGCTCCAGCATTATTTTTCGTCCTTTCATCATAAAAGCATATATAAAAATAGTATTTCCTGTTATAATTATACTATGCAGATATATTTTTGTCAATATGAGGAGTATGAAAATAATATTAACCGCATTACATAAATATTTTCTGAAAAAACTTTGCGAATATCTATTCCATTCCGAGGAAAAATGTGATATAATTACATTAATTATAGATACATCACTCAGTAAGGAATGGTCACGACAATGAATAAATACAAAAAGCTGATGGGCAATACCATTATTTTCGGCATTGGAAGCTTCGGAGCGAAATTCCTGGGCTTCTTTATGACGATGCTCTACACCCGCTGTATGACCGAGGCGGAATATTCCACGGCAGACCTTATCTACAACACCGTGAATGTTCTTGTTCCCCTTGTCACATTCAGTATGGCGGACGCTGTTATCCGCTTTGGAATGGACGGCGGCTATGACCCGAGAAAGGTATATACGGGTGCAAACGTGAGCGTTCTTCTGGGTATGACTGTATTTATGCTGTTCACGCCCCTGCTCAGACTCAATTCCACTATCGGCAGCTATGTTTTCCTGCTCTACATCTACTGCTACTTCTCCTGCTTCAGACAGATGGCTTCGCAGTTTGTCCGTGCAAGGGGATATGTGAAGCTTTTTGCCGCAGACGGCATACTTACCGTGCTGGTGCAGGTCATAAGCAACCTTATCCTTATCTGGGGCTGCAAGCTTGGCGTTACGGGATATGTCGTTTCCTTTGTTGTGTCCGATGTGTGCTCCCTGCTCTTCCTTACTGCGGTTGCGGGGCTTTACAAATATGTTGACGTGTTCTATATCGACAAAAAGGTCATCGGGGAGATGCTCCGCTTTTCCGCTCCGCTTATCCCTACCTATCTTCTCTGGTGGGTGACCTCCGCATCTGACAGATGGTTCGTTGTAAATATGGTGGGCGCTACCGAAAACGGCATTTACTCCATTGCCTACAAGCTCCCCACACTGCTTATGCTTGTGACCACAATGTTCTATCAGGCGTGGCAGATGTCCTCTATCGAGGAACGAAACAGCAGGGGACTGGGCAAATTTTACGAAACTGTTTTCGGGGCATATTCCTCTCTCCTGTACATCGCTGCGGCGGGACTTATAATGCTCTGCAAGCCTCTTACCCTTATCCTTACGGGCAACTCCGACACAAGCCGATTCAGCGAGGCTCAGACATTCACACCTATCCTCATTATCGCAATGATATTCCAGTGCTTCTGCCAGTTCCTTTCATCGGTATATACCACTAAAAAGCGCTCGGTAAATTCCTGCGCAACTGCGTTTGTGGCGGCTGTGGTGAATTTGATCCTTAATTTCCTGCTCATTCCCCAGTATGGCGTGTGGGGAGCGGCTATCGCAACGGCGGCGGCATACTTTGCCTGCTTTGCGGTCAGACTTTTCGATGCAAGAAAATACATTTTCTTCCGTGTGGATTATTTCCGTTTTATCGTCAACACCGTCATAATCCTGTTTATGTGCGTCATAACCGCAAAGCACCCCGATGTTTACTTGGTGGGACTTATCCTCGGCTTCATCGTGTGCCTTGTGTATAACTTTGACGCAGTTGTCAAGACCCTCCGCAAGCTTCTTTCAAGGGGCACCAAAAAAGAAAATGCGGCTGAGTAACATCTCCAAAGCCTACGGCGGCATAACCGTTTTCGATAACTTTTCGGCGGAGCTGCCAAACGGGAAAATCACCCGTATAACAGGCAGCTCAGGCTGCGGCAAGACCACGCTTCTCCGCATAATTTCGGGTCTTGAATCCTTTTCAGGGGATATTTCCAACAGACCCGAGGGAAAAATATCCGCAGTTTTCCAAGAGGACAGGCTTTTTGAAGAGCTTTCCGCCCTTGAAAACTGTCTCCTTGTGACAAAAAATCCGACTGCCCATATTCTTGCCGCACTCATTCGGACGGGGCTTGATAAAAAAGATATCCGCCGCCCTGTGAAAGAGCTTTCGGGCGGTATGAAGCGGAGAGCTGCCATTGTCAGGGCGCTGTGCCCAGATTTCGGAACATTGCTTCTTGATGAGCCTTTCAAGGGAATTGACCGTGATAACGCTGTGAAAACGGCGGAGCTGATACGGGAAATGGCGGTGGGAAAAACTATTATAATAGTATCCCACGAGGCGGACTGTCCTCTCATTTCGGACATCACCCTTTCGCTGTAAAAATGCACAAAAAATAATTTGAAATTTTACGGGAATTTTCATAGAAAATAGCATTTTCTATGGACATTCCCGTGTTTTTGTGTTAGAATATATATGTATAACTATCGCTATTTACAAATTTTACATAGATAGGACGGTCTGGTTATGGATTTCAATACTCAGAGAAAAATAGTCAGGAAGCTTGAAGAGGCAGGGAAAAATCCTCTGCTTTTCCTGCCCTGCATTATTGCGAAATATGCGGTGATATTGTTTATGTCGGCGTGCCGCAGTGTGGATATGGCGCTGTCGGACAGGGACGGAAATTTCCTTGGAATAAAGCGGACTGAAAAGGTACACAAAGTATATCCCGATGTGCCTGTTCCCGAAATGAATACATATGAAGTGAAAAAGCCTGCGAAAAAACAGTCTCTGCCCTATCGTCCGTTTTGGCAGAGGGCAATGTCACTGCTCCTTGCGCTTTCTTTTGTGGCTATGAGCTCGGAGATAACAGCAAGTGCGGATACAGTTTCCCTTATGAAATATGTGGCTGATGCAAAGCAGAGCATCACTGCCGCAGAGCTCCAGCCCCTCCGTTCCTCAATTTACGAGGCTGACCTTTACACAAATTATGTTAATAGTGACGATTATGCTTTGCAGATAGAAAGCGGCGCATTCAACGGTATGCCCGAACTTACCACCATTACTCTCGGTTATTCCACGGGAATGTCCGTAGGCAGCAACAATTTCACAAACATTGCTCCCGATGCCACTGCATATATCCGTACCGCAAGCAAGGACGAATACAATTATGCGGCTTCAAAAATTTCAAGCACAGCCGTTGCAAAGGTGTGGGACTACAACGGTCAGACATACAGCGAGATACCCAAGGATATCCCCGCACTTACCGCATACAGCGGTGTGGGCAAAGTTATTCTCAAATGGAACAACATAACTCCCGAGCCTGACGGATATGCAGTATATACATATTCAAACGGAAGATACGACGTAAAACCCACTATCATCACAACCGACACGGCAACGCAAAATGACGCGTCAAGAAACCGGTGCACCGCTGAGATAGCAGGCGTTTCGGGAAAGTCGCAGATATATGCGATAAGAGCTTTCAGAAGTGTTTCACCCGATTATGACGGCGATGGCACACCCGATGTAAGTGTTCCTCTTTACAGCAAGCGCTTCACACGTTCGGGCAGCGCAGCTCCTCTCACAGCAGGAAAGCCCGACATTGCCGTTTCAATGAGCAATAAGACTGCGACCGTAAATATCTCCCTTGCATCAAACGCTTCCGCACCATCATACATCGTGCTTTTCTGCAAGGACGAGGGGGAGAGCTTCTATTCTCCAAGGCTCAAAATAACTCCGTCCCAGATGACAAACGGCGTTTATTCCTTTGAAGACACAAAGGCGTTCACGGGAACAGGCGTGCGTTCATATGTTGCGGTTGCTTATTATGATGTTATGAACCGTGACGGCTCGCTGCTTACAAGTCAGTATGTGTTCCCCGAAAAGGACACGGCGACTACCGAATACACCACCACACGCTCCGCAGAGAAAAAGATAACCGATGCGGTGCTCAATTCCCCCACAGACCTTGATGTGACGCTTTCGCCTGACGGAAGTATGTGGACGCTCACTTGGAAGCGCCCCGAGGGTACATCAAATTTCGATGTTTACTACAGCGTTACCGCCAACGGCAGACCGATAATCGCCGAGACAAGCAGATATACAAGCGATTTCGCAAGGGTAAATGTTAATGACCCAAATATCAAATCGGGCGAGAATGTTGAATTTGCGGTAACTGCCCACGCCGACGGAATGACAAGCGGTGCGCCTGTGAAATATACGGTTGAGATAAATTCCCTCAACAGCGTGAAGCTCAACAGTGTTCAGGGCGGCAACGGCAGAGCTGTGATCAATTTCACCGCTCACAAGGGCACAAATCTTTATACTGTTAAACTTGTTCACACCGATGAAAACGGCACCGAAAGAACGGATTATGTGAAGATAAGCGAGGACGACTGCACAAAGTCGGGCAATGACCTTATCTACAGCCTCGAAGGGCTCACAAATGATGTGACATACAAGATATCCGTTTCCTCTGACGCATCAACAGCTATTTACAGCTCCGGCGTTATGTCCGTGACACCCTCTCAAGCTCCCCAGCCCCCTGCGACTGTCACCGCAAAGCCCCTTGAAAACAGCGCAGTCATTTCGTGGGATATTGCTTACAAGGACGGCACAACTGAACCTGTTGACGGCTATTTTGTCAGCATCATAAAGGAATCGGGACAGGTGGTTATTGCCGATGAAAAGGTGGAGGGGCTCAACAGCTACACTCCCAAGCAGAAGCTTGAAAATGACGTTAATTACTATGCATCTGTAAAATCATATATCGTTATCGGCAGCGATGCTCCTATCACAAGCGTTACGGCGACACGCTCCGAGCTTTTCACCCCTACCGTTCAGGTTGACGATGTTCTGAACCTCACAGTCACCCCCTCGGGCAAGACCATAAATGTAAGCTGGAGTGCTGTTAAGGGTGCTGCGGGATATATCCTTACAAGAACATCTCCCGACGGCTCATCAAGCGAAATTTACAAGGGTACTCAGACCTCATACATCGACATCTATGTTGACAACAACACAGATTATTCCTACAAAGTTATGGCGTACAGAACCGTTGACGGCAAGGATTATATTGGTGAGTACAGCTCCGAGCAGAGAGGCAGGATAAGCTTCACTCTCAGCTCCGTTCAGGGACTGACAGCCACAGGCGGCGATGGAAGCATTACCCTCAAATGGGACAAGGTTGACGGTGCTGACGGCTACTATGTTCAGTATTCTCAGAAAAATGCCGACAGCTGGAGCACTATTGCCAATGTGGGCGGAACTGAGTTTACCCACACAGGTCTTAAAAATGGCGATGTTTATGATTACCGCATAATCCCATTTACCGTTATAAACAACAAGGAGACCGCTTCCGATGCATATGCTCAGAAGGTAACAGGCAAGGCGGGCATCAATCTCCCTGCTCCTGCTGATTTCACAGCAACGGCAGGTGACGGACAGATAACACTCAGCTGGACTGCCGTCAAGGGTGCAGAGGGCTACTGCGTATATCTTGTTGCGGGCAACGGTTCCAAGTATCTCCTTGACAAGGTTAGCAAGACCACTGCTATACATACAAATCTTTCCAATAACTCCACATACACATATTCCGTATGTGCATACAAATATGTTGGCGAGAACCTTGTGGAGGGCGATTTCTCCGTTAACAGAACTGCAACCGTGGGCGTTGTGCTGAATGCTCCCACCGATGTTACAGCCGCTGCGGGAGCCGAGCAGATCTCCCTTAGCTGGAAAAAGTCCGACGGAGCTGAGGGATATGTGGTTTATTCCTACAATATGGCTCAGATGTCCTTTGCACCTGTGGGAATAGTCACAAACACAAGCTTTGTCCACACAGGTCTTACCGCAGGCAGAGAGTACACCTATATGATTGCTGCATACAAGAATGTAAACGGCAGCGTGGTATATTCGGGCTACTCACTTGCAGTTACCGCCACTCCCACAGCCGCTTCGGACGGCAAAAAGCCCACTGACAACAGCAATACTGAGGCAGGCGATTACCGCATTTACATCACGGGAACCACCCCCTATGGAATGTCAAACAGCAACATAATCTCTGCCTTTGCAGGCAAGGGTGCATTCAATACTGATATCGACGTCAGATTTACTCTCAGCCCCGACACGGTAACGGCTGTTCAGGGCGTTCTGAATTTCTACGGCGAGGGACTTGAAAGCTTCCTCATCTATCCTATGGACATTGCGATATACAACGCCGGAACGGATACCAAGGCAACTATCAACGAGGGCTATTATATGACCCTCACGATTCCCGTTCCCGATGAGTTTATACCATACGCTGACCATATTTCCGTTGTCCACGTTTCCGACCTGGGACAGCTTGAGATACTCCCCGCTATCCACGTTAATGTGGGCGGCGTTGAGTGTATGCAGTTTACCGCAAACAGCTTCTCACCATATGCATTCGTGGTATATCTTCCCGAGATTGGCGAGGACACCAGTGCAGGAACACCCGTTTCCGCACAGGGCACTGCTCAGACAGGCAGTGCTGCGGCAGTCGCTGCATTCAGAAACACATATCTTCCTGAGCTTTGCAGACGCAGAGCAAGGAACAAGGTTTATAGAATGATCGGAAGATAATTTGATATGATATGAAAAATCACTCTCTGAGATCAGGGAGTGATTTTTTTATGCAAAAACGGAAAGTGTACTTGACATTTGCAAATGACTGTGTTATAATAATGGAAAGCGAGCTTTACGTTATTATAACAAGGAGCTGATGCAAACTGAAAAACAGACTTGAAGAGATCAGAAAGCAGCGTGGAATACGTCAGGAGGAGCTGGCAAAGGCAATGGGTGTTTCAAGGCAGACAATAGGGTCTCTTGAAAACGGCAGATACAACCCCTCAATAATTCTTGCCATAAAGCTGGCAAGATATTTTGGCGTATCGGTAGAGGACATTTTCATTTATGAGGAGGAAAAATAATGAAATTTTACAATAAGCTCAGAGAACATTTCAATAACATCAGTGCAGGCGGATTTTGGATAAGAAAGAAGTATTCGGGAAGGTCGCAGATAATTTTCGGAATTGCTTTTGGCATTATAGCGGTTCCGATAATATTGATAAACGGGCCCAAATTTCAGCCTATAGTAATGCTTCTGCTTTTGGCAGCTTCTCTCATTTCTGCATTTGAAATCATAATCAGAGGTTTGCATACAATTAAAATGACTAAGCTCAACCCTGATTATGCTTCGGAGCAGACTGAAATTGATGCTGATGAACGGGGGAGGGCAATGGTTCATTCGGCTGCATACATAACTCTGCTGCTTACTTATTTTGTGGGTATAACTGGCGGATTTGTACTTATTGCAATTGGTTCAGTCAATGCGGGAATAGCCTTGGTGCTTTTTTCCTGGTGTCAGCAGATGCTTTTTGACGTTTTCCGTATGTGTGAGGAAAGAGCGGAATAAAAAATGAGCCTGCGATATATACCGCAGGCTCCAGTCTGTCGAATAACCCCTAATTCGCAAGCGGATTAGGGGTTAAAAAGTATAT
>CAMBJF010000115.1 GCA_945867875.1 uncultured Ruminococcus sp.
ACACTGCATATCGTCGGCAGCGTCAGATGTGTATAAGAGACAGGAATAAAAATGAAGGAACTGAGCATTTTTGTTGATGAATCGGGTGATTTCGGTAGGGTAGACAACAGCTCGCCCTATTATCTTGTGACGCTGGTTTTTCACAGTCAGGCTGATGACATTTCCGCACAGCTTGTGAAACTAAACAAGGAACTGAAAGAAAATGACTGCCCCGAGTATATACATACAGGGCCCATAATACGACGTGAGACACCATACCAAAATATGACAATTGACGAGAGAAGAAGCCTGCTTTATAAAATGAGAATGTTCTTTCTTCATCTTCCGGTCAAGCATACGACCATTAAAATAAACCGCAGGGAAGCAAATGATAAATTTGCCCTTACGGCACAAATTTCAAAAAAGTTAAAAGCATATATCACAGAACAGTTTGGCTTTTTTTCGTCCTTTGATAAGGTCATCGTTTATTATGATAACGGTCAGCAGGAACTTAACATTATTTTGAAATACAGACTTTTGCAGACTGCGGATTACGTTTGCAGTATTGAACTGCTTTCTGTGAAATATGAAGAAAAGCGTCTCAGTAAAACAGAGCAGGCTTTTTTCTACAAGCCGCAGGAGCTGAAGAAAACCTTTATAAAATCAGTCAGATCAAAAGAGCTGAAATAAAACTGTTTAGGAAAGAGCATAAAAAAATCTCGGGGTATGATCTTTCGTCATACCCCGATCATTTTTGAAAGGAATTGTTTTGATTTGAAAAAAAGAGCCGTTGAAGCTGTAGTGATACTTGCGGCGGTGATAGCCTTGTTTATGGGCATAAACCTCATAACAGGAAGTGTTGCCGACAGCACACGAAAAATCGACGGGGAGTATTACAACATCTCCGAGCGTGAAATGTCCCTCAGCCTTATGACCACGGACGGCACGGAACAGCTCACCGATTTTACACGCCTTGAAAAGCTTACCGTCACGCCATACAAATATGCGGCGGCAGGAGCTCTGAAAATGGGTGATGAAGCCTATGACGCATCGGTAAAAGAGCGTGCCGAAGATGTATATTCCGACTGTACCGACCTTTCCGACCTGTCATTTCTTGAACCCCTTACGGGACTGAAATATCTGAACATTTCGGAATGCAAGGTAACTGATCTGTCATTTATAAAAAATATGAACAGTCTTGAAGAGCTTGACATTACAGGTACGGACATCACCGACCTTTCACTTCTCCTTGACCTGCCCTCACTGCAAAAGCTGTCCGCAGACAAGGCTATGGCGGGAGATGTGACCGATAAGCTTTCGGAAAATGGCGTTGCGGTCATATTCCCCGACGAAGAAGCCGAGACGGAAACGGCTGAAAGCGCAGAGTAATTATTTTCCGCTAAAACAGTTAAGAAGCGGTGCCGCAAAGGCAAGACCTGCCGCAATGAGGAGCTGTTCTCCAGTGAGGGGAATGGTGGAAAATACCACCTGCAAAAACGGCAGATATATTGCCGCCGCCAGCACTGCCACGGAGAAAAGCACTGCAAGGATAAGCTTTACATTATTGAAATATGGCACTGTGAAAATATTTCCCGTTTCGGATTTGCACTCGAAAACGTGGAAAAGCTGGGACATTACAAGTGTTGCAAGTGCGCCTGTTCTTGCCGCTTCAAGGCTGCCGCCCATACGCATAAGTATGGTGAAGCTTGCAAGGGTGCATATGCCGATAAGAATGCCCCTGAAAACTATCCTGAACATCAGCCCCCCTGAAAAAAAGCTCTCGTTCTTTTTTCTTGGGGGCATTTTCATATTCTCCTCACCGCAGGGCTCAACGCCGAGGGCGATTGCGGGAAGTCCGTCCGTTACGAGATTTACGAGAAGTATCTGTGCGGGGAGGAGCACCATAGGCATTCCCATAACTATTCCGAGGAACATCGTGAGAACCTCGCCGATGTTGCAGGAGAGGAGGTAGCGGACGAATTTGCGGATATTTGCGTAGATTCCGCGCCCCTGCTCAACGGCACTTACAAGGGTGGCAAAATTATCGTCAAGGAGCACCATGTCCGCCGCTTCACGGGTCACGTCCGTTCCCGTAATGCCCATTGCAACGCCGATGTCCGCTTCTTTTATGGCTGGAGCGTCATTCACGCCGTCACCCGTCATCGTCACGATATGTCCAAGTTTTTTGTAGGCCCTGACTATCCTCAGCTTATCCGCAGGGGATACACGGGCGAAAACGCAGGCGGTCTCGGCGGCTCTTTCAAGCTCCTTGTCACTCATTTTGCCAAGCTCTTCCCCTGTTATGACTTTGCCCTCGCCTGTTAAAATACCGGCCTGTGCGGCAACGGCGGCAGCGGTGTTTTTGTGGTCGCCTGTTATCATTACCGTTCGTATCCTTGCGCTTTTGCAGAGACGGACGGCTTTTTTTGCCTCCTCTCTTGGCGGGTCGGTCATTCCCATAAGCCCGATGAAGGTGAGCCTTGTGTCGGGAGCGGACTTCGGTGCATTGGGGCAGTAGGCAAAGGCAAGAACTCTCAGAGCTTCCGAGGACATCTCATCGCATTTTGCCTCTATCTCACGGCGCTTTGCAAAGGTAAGCTCCATAGTGCCCTTTTCAGTGAGGATATGAGTGCACCGTTCAAGGATAACGTCCGCCGCACCCTTGCAGTAAGCGATATTTCCGCTTCCCGACGGCTCTTTCACAATAACGGTCATACGCCTTGTGTCGCTGTCAAAGGGCAGCTCGTCTATGCGCCTGTAAGCAATTCTCTCGGTATTATGGTTCATTCCCCCCTTTGCCGCCGCAATGAGGAGAGCGGCTTCGGTAGGGTCTCCCGCAGCGGTGCGCTCATCGCCGCCGCCCTCGGAAATATCGGCGTTGGAGCACAGCACTCCACAGCGAAGAAGCTCCTTTAATACCGCCGATGTCTTTATATTTTCATTTTGGCCCTCACAGCTTATCTGCCCCGAAACTCTGTAGCCCTGCCCAGTAAATTCGTGATATTTGCCATCGGTGTATGCCTTTCTCACGGTCATCTTGTTTTCTGTGATAGTGCCCGTTTTGTCGGTGCATATGACCGATGTGCAGCCGAGAGTTTCCACGGAATGGAGCTTATGCACAAGAGCGTTCTGCCCCAGCATTCGGCTCACAGCCAGCGCAAGGGCAATGGTGACGGTGGCGGGAAGTCCCTCGGGAATTGCGGCAATGGCGATGGTTATGCCTGTCATAAGCATATCAAAAACAGGCTCGCCCCGCAGAATGCCTGCACCCGCAACGATAACGCAGACGATAAGGCATATTACGGCGACAACTCTTCCAAGCTCCCCAAGACGCTTCTGGAGGGGCGTTTCCTCGTCCTCAATATCCGTGAGCATACCCGAAATTTTGCCCATCTGAGTGCTTTTTCCCGTGGCAATGACCCTTGCGGCGGCTGTGCCCTTGGTGATAATGCTGCCGCTGTAGATGATATTTGTCTTGCCCATTGAATTGTCCGTGTCATTTTTATTTACCACAGCCTTTGAAACGGGCACGCTTTCCCCCGTGAGCACGCTTTCGTCCGCCATAAGCCCCTTTGCGCTGAGGATAACGCAGTCAGCTGCCGCCTTGTCACCCGCTTCAAGGGATATGACATCTTCGGGGACAAGCTCTGATGCAGGGAGCACTGTGAGATGCCCGTCCCTGTACACCTTTGCCGCAGGAGCAGCCATATTTTTCAGAGCAAGCAGTGTCTTTTCTGTGCGGTACTCCTGAACAAAGCCCAGAACGGCGTTGAGCACAACTATGGTGATAATGGTCACAGCATCGTAATACTCCCCGATGAAAGCAGAAATGGCGGCGGCGACTATGAGTATCATCACCATAACGTCCCGAAACTGCCCCATAAAAATTTTCAGCGGCTTTGCTTTTTTCTCCGCAGAGGTGGTGTTTGCGCCGTATTTCTGCATAAGCTCCGCCGCCTGCGGGGAGGTCAGCCCTATTTTCGGCGGTTCCGCTTTCGGCACGGCGGAGCTTTCGCTGTAATCTTTTTCAAGAATGCTCTGAGACATAGCTCTCTCTCCTTTGCTTTTTTAATGCTTATTATGCTTGTCTGATTATATTCATAAAATAAGCCGAATATGCCCCGTGAAATTCATATGCGTCGGGCAAACTGCAAAAAAATTCGTCGAAAATGCAGATAGCTCTCATTATCTTATTGACATCAGCCGCATAATTTGGTATAATATCAAATGTATGTAAATAAAATCGGGAGAAGTGTCCCGATTTACAGAATGGAGTCTTAAAAGAAATGAAATGGACAGGCCTTAACGAGCTCCGTGAGAAGTATTTATCCTTCTTTGAGAGCAAAAATCATACAAGAATGGCGAGCGCAAACCTTATCCCCAACGGCGATAACAGCCTGCTGCTCATAAACAGCGGTATGGCGCCCCTTAAAAAATACTTCCTCGGCACAGAGACCCCTCCCAATGTGAGAGTGACTACCTGCCAGAAGTGTATCCGTACACCCGATATCGAGCGTGTGGGCAAGACTGCCCGCCACGGCACATATTTTGAGATGTTGGGCAACTTCTCTTTCGGCGATTATTTCAAGAAGGAAGCCATTGCATGGGCGTGGGAATTCCTCACAGGCGTTCTTGAGATCCCCGCAGACAGACTGTGGATAACCATTTTCGAGAGCGATGACGAGGCTGAGCAGATATGGATGAACGACATCGGCATTCCCAAGGAGAGAATTATCCGTCTCGGCAAGGCTGACAATTTCTGGGAGCACGGCAGCGGTCCCTGCGGTCCCTGCTCTGAAATACATTTTGACCGTGGAGAGGCTTACGGTCCTTTCGAGAGCTTTGAGCAGGCAAGCGACTGCGACAGAGTTATCGAGATATGGAACCTTGTATTCTCCCAGTTCGACAGCGACGGAAACGGTCACTATGCCGAAATGGCTCACAAGAATATCGACACAGGTATGGGTCTGGAGCGTCTTGCCTGCGCTATGCAGGGCGTTGACAACCTCTTCGAGGTAGATACCGTTCAGAACATAATGAAGCACATCAGCCGCATTGCAGGCGTAAGCTACAAGGAGAACGAGAAATCCGACATCTCCCTCCGTGTTATCACCGACCACATCAGAAGCACTACATTTATGGTAGGCGACGGCGTTACCGCTTCCAACACAGGCAGAGGCTATGTCCTCCGCAGACTTCTCAGACGTGCTGCCCGTCACGGCAGACTTCTGGGCATCAACGAGCCTTTCCTTTACAAGGTAGTTGACACTGTTATCGACGAAAACAAGTGCGCATATCCCGAGCTTGACGAAAAGCGTGAATATATCAAGAAGCTTATCCTGAACGAAGAGGAGAGCTTTGCAAAGACCGTTGACGCAGGTATGGAGATACTCAACAAGATGCTTTCCGGCATTGAAAAGGGCGGTATGCTCTCAGGCGAGGACACCTTCAAGCTTTCGGATACCTACGGCTTCCCTGTTGACCTTACAATGGAAATTGCCGCTGAAAAGGGCATTTCCGTTGATGAAGAGGGCTTCAGAAAGTGCGTTGCTGATGCAAGAGCAATTGCCCGTGCCGATCACGACGCAAAGAGCGGTTCCTCCTGGGACGAGGACGCTATGAGCAATCTTGACCTCCCCAAGACCGAGTTTACAGGCTATGATTATTCTCAGCTTGAAATAAACTCAAAGGTACTGGCTATCTTCAAGGACGGCGCAGAGATAACCGAGCTTTCCGAGGGCGACGATGCAGTTGTTATCCTCGACAGAACTCCTTTCTACGCAGAGAGCGGCGGACAGGTAGGCGACAGAGGTGTTATCACCATCGGTGAGAGCCGCTTTGCCGTTACCGACACCAAAAAGACCGCAAAGGGACAGTATCTACATTTCGGTACAATGGAAATGGGCGGTCTCGGCAAGGATGACAGCGTTACAGCCTCCGTTGACACCGAGAGACGATATGCAATTATGAGAAACCACACTGCTGCACATCTTCTCCAGGCAGCTCTGAGAAAGGTCCTCGGCGACCACGTTCATCAGGCAGGTTCTTATGTTGATGACGAGAGATGCCGTTTCGACTTCTCCCACTTTGAGGCAGTTACCCACGAACAGCTTTCAGAGATCGAAGCTCTTGTAAACAAGGCTATATTTGACGCTATCCCCGTTACAATGACCGCTATGCCCATTGAAGAGGCAAAGAAGCTGGGTGCAATGGCACTTTTCGGAGAAAAGTACGGCGATATCGTACGTGTTGTTGAAGCAAAGGGCGTTTCCGTTGAATTCTGCGGCGGTACTCATATCGACAATACAGCCCGTCTCGGACTTTTCAAAATAATAGGCGAAAACTCCGTTGCATCGGGTATCAGACGTATCGAAGCCGTTACAGGAAACGGCGTTCTTAAGATGCTCAGCGAGGTTGAGAACAGAGTAAGAGAAGCTGCTCATCTCCTTAAGGTCGGCGATATGTCTCAGCTTTCCGAAAAAATCGTTTCCGTTCTTGAAACAAACAAGGACCTTGAAAAGCTCAATGAAGCATTCAAGAAGCGTATAGCCGAGGGCGTATTTGAGGATATCATCAAGAACTGCCGTGAGGTGAACGGTGTCAGGGTAATGGCAAGTATGCTTTCAAATGTTGGCTCTGATATGTATGATAAGTTTGCCGACAGAGTAAAGGATATCAGCGAACCCTTTATTCTCCTTATTGCGGGAACTGCCGATGAAAAGCCCAAGTTCCTCTGTGCCTGCTCCAAGGCTGCCGTTGAAAAGGGTGCTCACGCAGGCAGGATCGTCAAGGCAGCTGCTGAGATAACAGGCGGCAAGGGCGGCGGACGTCCCGACTCCGCAATGGCAGGCATCGGCGATAAGAACAAGATCGACGAAGCTATCAATGCATTTGACGGCATCGTTGCAGACTTCATTAAGTAAGTGAGGCATTAAAAATGGACGATTGTCTTTTCTGCAAAATAATCAAGGGTGAGATACCCTCAACAAAGGTATATGAGGACGAGCTTTGCTATGCATTCAACGACATAGCTCCCACAGCTCCCGTGCATTTTCTCGTTATCCCCAAGGAGCACATTGTTTCTGCTGGTGAGATAACCCCCGAAAATTCCGCTGTTGTGGCTCACATTTTCGAGGTCATTTCAAAGCTTTCCAAGGAAATGAATATGGCTGACGGATTCAGAGTAGTTTCCAACTGCGGCGACTGCGCAGGACAGACCGTAAAGCATCTTCACTTCCACGTGCTTTCGGGCAGAGAATTTACCTGGCCCGCAGGCTGATATATTTTAACGGATAATAAAAACGGCTCCGCATCGTTTGGTGCCTGTCTCTTATACACATCTCCGAGCCCACGAGACGCTACGCTAT
>CAMBJF010000116.1 GCA_945867875.1 uncultured Ruminococcus sp.
AGATAGCGTAGCGTCTCGTGGGCTCGGAGATGTGTATAAGAGACAGCCTTTGAGAAAGGCCTGACCGAAGCTTTTACCTTTGTGTTTATTTGTGCATCTTTCTTAAACTGGAAATAACCTGAACACCGCCGCTGTTCTGTCATCGGGTCTTTCTCCTGCGGTCTCCTCAGCCGCCGCCATTATCCTGCCGCACATCTGCCCGCAGGTAAGCCCACGGTTCTCAAGCACCGCCGCCACCGCAGAGCTTGTGATGTCAATGCCGTCGGTGGTCATAAGCACCCGTGAATTTTCGTCAAGGCATATCCTCTCCTCGGAGACGTTCAGCCCGTTGATTATGCCCACAGGGGCGGAGCTGTCGCTGTATATGCTGAGGACGGGGCTTTCACCCTCCTCACAGGTGAGCACCGCCGTGGGAGCTGCACCCATTTTGATGAGCCTGCCCTCACCCGTGTAAAGGTCGGCGGAAAATATATCAACGGTTGTGAAAATCTCGTCGGAAGAAGCGGCGGTCATTATGACGTTGAGCATTTTCACGGCATTCTGCCTTCCCGTGCCCCCAAGTATCATACGCCGCAGGAGATTTACCGCAAGTGCGCTCCTTGAAGCCGCCTTTCCGCCCCTGCCCATTCCGTCGGAAATAATTATGTAAAATCTGCCCAGACCGTCCTCGAAGCAGACATGGCTGTCGCCGCAGGAAGAGCCCTCCGCAGCCTCGGCGGATATATCCCAGTCGGGGACATATCTCCCCTCCTGCCGCCACCTTGCACGGCATATCCTGTTATCTCCGCTGCCGCAGAGCGTCGTCACAGGAGATGCCAGCCGCACGCCCAGCATTGCCCCAAGCCGCTCGGAAACGCCGTCAAGATGAATGTCACGGAAATTCTCCGAAGCGGTGATGAATGTCTCGCAGAACGGTCTGTGCTCACAGTCAAAAGCCACCCTTGCGGAGCGGACTGCAAAGCCCTCTTCGGTAAGGACACGCCCAAAAATTTTTGACATCTCCATATCTGCCGAATATTCCGCCATACCCTCCTCGGACAGCTCCCATATCATTCCGCAGGAAGCGGAGAGCTGTTCGGAGGTGCTTTCTAAAAATCGCCGCAGATATGCCGATTTTCGGCGGGATATCCTTTCCGTTCCCGCCGCAATGCTGAAGCCGTCAGCGATGAGAGCCTTTTTCGGGCAGCCCTCGAAGCCCGCAGGCAGCTCCTTTGCAGTAAGCCTGCCCTTTTTCTCCGCAATGCCCTGAGCGGCTTTGAAGCAATTCTCGATGCCGTCAGGCGAAATTTCGCCGCAAGCCGCAGTACACCTGCGCTGCGTGCAAACACTGCCGCAAACGCTCGCCTTGACATATTCATACGCTTCCGTACCGCCCTTGTCCGAGCGGCGCATAAAAAGGTCCGCAGCCGTCTGAACATCTTCGCCCACCTCCTCCAGCACCCTTGCCGCAAACATAAGCTTGTCCGAACGGATATCCCCCTTTTCCCGTAAAACGAAAATGCCGTTGAGCTTCGGGAGATATATCCCCTCGGGGATAATGCAGTATATCACCGCCGCAATGCCCATATCCGCAATAAATTCGGGAGTTCCCGACGGCATTCCCGCCGCTGCGGTTATGCCGAATGCGGAGAGGATAAAAACGGCATTGACCCAGTATTTTCCTTTCGTGGAGTAAAGCCCAGTGACAAGCCCCGCAAAGGCAAGCATTGCACCGCTCCTGCCCAAAGTCTGCTCGGAGAGGAGGAATGCACCTGCGGAAAGCACGCCCACAGCTCCGCCCCCCGTTCTGCCGAATTTTCTTGCGGCAATGGCGGTGCAAATCCCTGCGGCTATCCTGCCGAGATTTATAAAGCCCGTGTCCATAGAGCACAGTGCGCAGATGCCAAGCATATATGTAATACCCATTGCCGCCGCTCTCAGGTCAGCACCCTCATCTGCTGCACAAAAGCCGCTTTTCACGGTCATTACCGTCTCACGAAGGCAAAATGCCGCTCCCCAGCACATAACGGCTCTGAAAAATACCGCAAGGAACATAACCCAGTCCCCGCCGTTTCCAGCACTAACCGCCGCCGCTGATATGAAATATGCCGCTCCCGCCGCAAGAGAACGTGCCTGCACAGTGCATTTTTTCCCGAACAGCTTCACAAACAACGCCGTCACCGCCGCAGCCGCCAGCTCCGCAATATCCTTCCACAGCCTGTCCGCCGCCGCAGATGCCGAAAACATTCCGAAAAGCACCGCCGCAGCGGAAAGGGGTCCGACCGCCGCCGCAAGGGAAGCGCCGAATGGAGCCGTTCCCCCGCCTATCCTCATTCCCGACACCGCAAAGCCTGCCGCCGCCCATAAAACTGCGGAAACAGCCATTGCCCTGCCCCGCTCCTTTTCGGCGGGGAGCTGTGTCTCGGAAGATATCTCCTCCGTCCATTCCGCCTTTGTTATCATTTTTTATCATTCCTTTCTTTTTTCTGTCTTTACGATATGGATAATTATACCCTGCGAAAAATGCGAAAAAGGTCATAACAAAGCAATATATCAAGGAAATATCAGTTTTCACAATGACGTAATATGCCGCTTTGTGTCAATATACCAAAAACATTGGTGCAGGCTGACGAAACTTTGATTTTTCTTGACAAACTGCACAGAACGTATTATACTTATAATAATAAAATGGGAGAATATGCAGAAAATCGAAACAGGGGGTACAAATGTGAAAAGAAACGGTCTGCTCAGTATATCGGTGGTACTGGCGGTAATGCTTGTGCTGGGTATCGGCGGCGTAATAACAGGACTAAAGGACAAAGCCGAGCTTGCAAAGGGCGTTGACGACTTCAACTACCTTGCAAACAGCGAGTTTTACGAGGGCAAATTCGTGGAGGGAAATGTTTTCGAGATATACGGCGAATTTGCCTACACCGAAAGCTACTCTGAAACTCTCGGCGTAAAGCACAATTCAAAGGTGACATCTCACTATTATCTCATACCCATAACGGGGAGCTTTGAAGCAAGTACATTAAAGCTAATTCCCGTTGAGATAAGAACGTCCGCAAACATCACAAACGCCGAGCTCCTTATGCAGCAGACCTTTGATTTTCAGGACTACGGCACTGAGCCCGATGTGTGGAACGAATTTACATTATTTGGCAAGGTGTCGGAACTTGACGGCGAGGTGGAGGAATATCTTTACTCGTGGCTCACAAATGACGGCGCAGACGGCACAAAGGAGGATTACAAGAACCTCATATGCCCCTATGTCATAACTGAATATGCCGCCGATGCTCCCGCAAAAACGCTGAACTTCTCCTTGACTATTGCCGTTATCGGTGCGCTGGGTCTTGGGGTGATAGTATTTATATTTGTACGCTCCCGCCGCAGCAATATCCCCTCTCAGACCGTGCAGGAGAATGTATATCAGCCTGTAAATGCCCCCGAAGCCGACAAAACGGACACACCTGGTCTTGGCATCGGGATAGGCGATGATGATAAAAAGTAAACAAGCAGGAATGCAGAATTTATGCCGAAAGGAACGGACAGATGAACATTGAAAATAAGGTAGCCGTGACCATCTGCGGCAAGGAATACAACCTCAGAACAGATGATTCCCCCGAATATCTCATCGGGCTTGCAAAGCGTGTGGACAAGGAAATAAGCGATATGGTAAAGGCGAAGCCAAATTTCGGTATCCAGAATGCCGCCGTATTCGTTGCCCTCACCGCTCTCGATGAGGCTCAGAAAGCGTCCCAGAGCATTGAAAATGTGGGAAAGCAGATAAAATCATATGTGGAGGAGACTGCCAAGGCACGCAAGGAAAAGGAAAAGCTTGCGGACAAGAACAAGGCTCTCGAAGAAAAAATTGCCGCTCTCGAAAAGGAGATAAAGGAGCTGAAAAAGCGCCCTGCCTATGAGTGCGAGCAGCTTGTCCTCGAAAACACCATCTCCCCTGCGGTGATGATATATGCGGAGGAAAACACTCCCGAAAGCATTGAGGCTGATGCGGAGGCTAAGACAGAGGCGGCAGTTGAGACAACCGCCGAAGCCGTTACAGATGAAGCCGCAAAGTCTGAGGAAAAGACCGATGCTACTGAACCCGCTCCCGAAGCAAAAGCACCCGAAGCTCCCGAAAAAGCCGATGCCAAGACTGCCGAATGCGGCTCAGATGCCAGTAAAGGCAGCAAAGAAGCCAAAGATAGCGGCGAACACGGAGGGGCTGACGGAGGAGCAGGCACAGAAGCTCAGAATGATGGCGGTAATACACAAAATGATAACGTAACCGAGTCCGAAAAAACCGCCGAGACACCTGATCCTGCCCGGAACAAGAGAAGCAGAAAGAAAAGGCACTGAGTCATATGAACAACAAAAAGCCCGAGGTGCTTGCCCCCGCAGGCAGCCTTGAAAGCATATATGCCGCCGTAAGATGCGGTGCTGACGGAGTTTATGTTGGCGGAAAGCTCTTTTCCGCCAGAGCGAACGCCGTCAATTTTTCAGATGAGGAGCTTGCAGAAGCTGTAAAATACTGTCATCTCCATGGGGTAAAGATATACCGTGCGATGAACACGGTGGTATGTGACAATGAGGTCGAAGAGTTCTGCAATGAGGTAAAATTCAGCGCAGAAGCAGGCATTGACGGACTTATCATTCAGGACTTGGGAGCAGCATATCTTGCCGCCCTCACCGTTCCCGATATGCCCCGCCACGGCTCCACACAAATGACCGTCCACACCTCCCTCGGAGCAATTGCCGCACAAAATGCGGGCTTTTGCAGGATAGTCCCCGCAAGGGAGCTGTCACTCGGAGAGATACAGAAAATTTGCGATACCGGCGTGGAAACAGAGGTATTCGTTCACGGCGCACAGTGTATGTGCCTTTCGGGGCAGTGCTATATGAGCGCACTTATCGGCTCAAGGAGCGCCAACCGTGGACAGTGCGCACAGGCGTGCAGACTGCCTTTTTCCGCTTTCAAAAAGGAAGAGTATTATGCTCTGTCACTAAAAGATATGTCCCTTGTGAGCCACACCGATGAGCTTATAAATGCAGGCTGTGCATCGTTCAAGATAGAGGGACGAATGAAGCGTCCTGAGTATGTTGCTGCGGCTGTTACCGCCCTCCGTGACGCTGTGGACAAGAGCGGTGATATCTGCGAGGATATGCGCCGTCTTGAAGCGGTATTCTCCCGAAGCGGCTTCACAGACGGATATCTCACAGGTAAAACAGGCAGCGAGATGTTCGGCCACAGGCGCAAGGAGGACGTGATATCTGCCGATAATGTTCTCCCACAGCTTGCCGCAATGTACAGAGACGAGAGAAAAAGCGGCGGAATATCCTTTGAATTTGAACTTAAATCGGATATGCCCACCGTCCTTAAATTTTCCACGGGAAATGTATCGGGCGAAATAACAGGCGCTGTTCCCGAAGCCGCACGAAACAGGAGCCTTACGGAAGAGGACGTAAAAAAACAGCTCTCGAAGCTCGGCGGCACGAGGTATGAGCTTGATGCCCTTTCCTGCAATATTGATGACGGTCTGACCATACCCGCCTCGGAGCTGAACAGGCTCAGGCGTGAAGCCGTAAGCGAATGTGACAGGCTCACCGTATTGCAGAACACCCCCGTTTATCACATCAATGACCTCGCCCCCGAAAAGCCCGTTCCAAGCAGGAAATACAGCGATATTCACCTGCGTGTTATGACAAAAAATGCCGAGACCTTAAAGTCAGTCTATGAATATTCGGAGCTTGTGATCGCTCCCACACATATTTGCAGGGAGCTTGATGCAGAGCTTTATGCACAAAAAACCGCCGTGTCCCTCCCCGACATCGTTTCCGATGAGGGCAGACTTTTAAATGAGCTGAAAGAGCTTTATAAGCTTGGATTCAGGCACTTTGTATGCGGCAATTTCACTCATCTTGGTGTGCTGTCGCAGCTTGACGGTATCAAGATACACGGCGGCACGGGACTTAACATCACAAATTCATATGCCGCAAAACGCTTTGCACAGCTTGGTCTCTGCGACATCACAGCATCATTCGAGCTTAAAGCGGCGCAGATATCCGCCCTTGAAAAGCCCATTCCCACAGGCTTTTATGCATACGGCAGGCTCCCGCTTATGATAACGAAAAACTGCCCCGTAAGAGCGCAGGCAGGCTGCAAAAACTGCACGGGCAGCATCACCGACCGCACAGGCAGGAAATTTCCCGTGGAATGTGACAGAAAGCAGTATGCACGAATACTTAACTGCGACATTTTAGAGACCTCCGACAAGCTCTCCGACTTCAAGGGCGCAGCATTTGCCCTCCTTGATATGGGAAATATGCCCCCGAAGCCCGCATCGGACGTTATAAAAAGATATATGGACCGAGGAACACCCGAGGGAAAATTCACCCGAGGACTATACTACCGTGGAATAATATAAGGGGAGAATAGAACCCCAAATGTGAAAGGACGAAAGAATATGAAGGAAAATTTCAAGCGAACTGTCGCATTTCTGTTTTTCCTGCTGGCAGGGATAGTTCTGGGAACGGTCATTGCAAGGATATGCAGCGGAAATCACTACCTCGGCTGGCTTGCCTATGATATGTCGGTGGGAATAGACACAGGCTCCCCCGTTATCCTCGACCTAATAGTTTTCAAAATGGCGTTCGGGTTTACCCTTTCCGTAAATGCCGCTCAGATAATCTGCGTCATTGCGGCGCTTATTACTTATAACAAGACCTGTAAGGGATTATGACCTGTAAAGGGGGATATGATGGTTCAGTTTCTTAAAAAGAATATCGTGCAGGCAATAATTTTTGTTTTGATAATGGTACTTCCAAGCTTTTTATGGCTCAGATTTTTTTATAATATTGACAGCGAAGCTATAATGCAGTGTACATTCGGACTTTTGAACTGCATTTTTGTTCCAATTGAAGCTGCATCAGTTATCATAACCAATATAGCAAGTTTTTGCTTTTTAAAAAGAACCAGGTTATGGAGATGCATCTCACTGATATATTTAACAGCAGCTATGTCGGTGTATTTGGTATGGATCACTCAGCAATTTGTAATGGGTCTTTATGGTCAAGATCGACTTGGTTTGCTTTTTTTCACAGGTCCCAATTTTCTCAGAGATGTATATTATATAGGAATAAATAATATCATATCCTGTATATGCATATGGATCATATTTTTCTCTGATATAAATGACGGGAAAGGAGCCGGATCCCGTGAAAATGCTCTCTGCGATGACACTTCCGCTTTGAAGAATGCTAAGGAAAATGAAAGCTGAAACACACCATATACAAAGCCGATGCTCCTGCGTCGGCTCAGTCTGTCGAATAACCCCTAATTCGCAAGCGGATTAGGGGTTAAAAAGT
>CAMBJF010000117.1 GCA_945867875.1 uncultured Ruminococcus sp.
GTTAAATTTAATCTGTAAGCACATAAAAAAAGTTCCTCCCTGAAATTATCAGAGAGGAACTTAAAATAGTCAAATCAGCAATTAGTTGTTGCCCTTAGCCATAGCTGCAACTTCCTCAGCGAAGTTATCAGCCTTCTTCTCGATGCCCTCGCCTCTTTCAAAGCGAACATACTCAACAACATTGATCTTTCCGCCGAGAGCCTTAGCAGCGTTCTCAACGTACTTGCCAACAGTAACCTTGTCGTCCTTAACAAAAGCCTGCTCGAGGAGGCAGTTTTCGGAGTAGTACTTGCCAACCTTGCCCTCAGCGATCTTAGCTCTTACCTGCTCAGGCTTGGAAGCCATCTTAGGATCCTCAGCCATCTGAGCCATAACGATAGTCTTCTCGTTCTCGAGAACCTCTGCGGGAACGGACTCTCTGTTAAGGTAAGCAGGATTCATAGCTGCAACCTGAAGTGCGCAGTCCTTACCTGTCTCGAATACCTTGTCAGCAGGGAGGTCAGTGTCGAGCTTAACCATTACGCCAATGCTTCCGCCGCCGTGAACGTAAGGAACGAGAACGCCCTCAAGTCTCTTGAAACGACGGATAACCATATTCTCTCTGATCTTGATGAAGAGATCCTGAAGAGCTTCTTCAACAGTCTTGTCGCCGCCGCTGATAGTAGCAGCCTTAAGAGCATCGATGTCAGCAGGGTTCTTCTCGATAACGGTCTTTGCAACAGCGTTAACGAAAGCCTTGAACTCGTCATTGTTAGCAGCGAAATCTGTCTCGATGTTTACTTCAACAACAGCACCTACATTGCCCTCAACGATAGAGGTAACAATACCCTCAGCAGCAACTCTGCCGCTCTTCTTAGCCTGTGTAGCAAGTCCCTTTTCACGGAGAATGGTAACTGCCTTTTCTGTATCGCCGTCAGCTTCTTCAAGAGCCTTCTTGCAGTCCATCATGCCGACTCCTGTTGCTTTCATAAGTTCCTTGATCTCGGAAGGTGAAACCTTTGCCATTTTAAATTCCTCCTGTGTTATTATATCCGTTTATACCCAAATTAGGGCAGACGTTATTAATATAAAGTCTGCCCGAAATCTGTAAGATTTATAAGTTACAATTACTCAGCTGCTTCTTCGGAAGCCTCTTCAGCCTGTGCAGACTGCTGCTCGCCCTGTCTGCCCTCGATGATAGCGTCAGCCATTGCGCCTGCAATGAGCTTAACAGCTCTGATGGCGTCATCGTTACCGGGGATAACGTAATCAGCGTCATCGGGATCGCAGTTTGTATCTACGATAGCAACAACGGGGATGCCGAGCTTCTTAGCCTCGGATACAGCGATCTTTTCCTTGCGGGGGTCAACGATGAAGAGAGCACCGGGGAGCTTCTTCATATCCTTGATACCGCCGAGGTACTTCTCGAGCTTTTCGATCTCGAGCTCAAGCTTAACAACTTCCTTCTTGGGAAGGAGGTTGAATGTGCCGTCTTCCTGCATAGTGTGGAGCTGCTCAAGTCTTGCGATTCTTCTCTGAATGGTCTTGAAGTTGGTCAGCATACCGCCGAGCCATCTTGCGTTTACATAGTAAGCGCCAGCACGGAGAGCCTCTTCCTTAACGGAATCGCCGGCCTGCTTCTTTGTTCCAACGAAAAGAACATTGTCGCCGTTTGCAGCAACGCTCTTGATGAATGCATAAGCCTCATCGAGCTTCTTAACAGTCTTCTGAAGGTCGATAATGTAGATACCGTTTCTTTCAGTAAAGATGTAAGGTGCCATTTTGGGGTTCCATCTTCTGGTCTGGTGACCGAAGTGTACGCCTGCTTCGAGAAGCTGCTTCATTGATACTACGCCCATTTTAAAAATCCTCCTGGTTAATAAAAATAAATTTTTCCTCCGCCGTGTTTAGCTCGGCTTTTATTCCCAAATGGAAACACCACCGCCGAAAACTCCGACGTGCGAATTGCTTTAATATTATACCATACATTTCCCCATTTTTCAAGCGGCATTTTCGCCTTATCCAAACAAATTATCATCATTATTTTTGTTCATCTTATACAATTTTCCGTTATCCGTAGAAACAAGCACCGTGTCAGTCCCTATCCTCTCAATGTCCGAACAGGGAATAACGATATTCTCCTCCCTGCCCATAAGCCCCATCATACGGGACCTGCCGTAGATAACAAGAGAAAGTATCTTCCCCTTTTCCGTGTCGATGACAATATCGTCAATAAAGCCTATCCGTTCGCCTGTTGCGGTGCTTATGACTTCCCTTTCCCTCAGCTCAGAAAACGTGCATTTCATACACACACCCCCAAAAATAATAACCGCCTCATATATGCATATGAAGCGGCGGGGCAGGTTATTCCGAATCGGCAGATTCCTTTTTTATCCTGAAAATAATTCTGAAAAGACCTGCAAGAAGCTTGGGGCTCCTGACCACTACCATTTTCATAAAACGCACCTCCGAATTGATTATCATAATTTATATTATTCGGAAAATGCCGTTTTGACACATTATTTTTCAAGAATTACAAGAATTTTGCCCGTCCTTACCTCTATCTCAGCCCTGTCATCAATAAATTCATTGCTGACGCCAAGGGGAAAATCATAGGCAAGTCTCATATCGCCGCTGTATTTGAGATCTTTCTCAGTTATCTCCGCCGCCTCCGTGAGAGCAAAGACCGAGAGATATTTTGCCCCGTCTCTGCAAAGCTTCACCGTGCCCTCGCCGTACACCCTCATAACAAAGCCGTTTCCGAAAAGAACGCCCTCTCCCCCATTGCTTTCGATATACGCAAGGGTCTGCACAGCCGCAAAAGTGTGCCCCATTCTGCCGCCGTCCGCACCGTATATGTAAAATGTGCGGCAGCCCTTTTCAAAGCCCGTTTTCACCGCCAGCATAAGATCGGTATCGTCCTTTTCACGGGGCGCTCTGAAAATCTCGCAGTCATCGGGGAGCCTGTCCTCATAGCTGTCAAAATCACCAAGGATAAGATCAGGCCTCACGCCGTATCTCAGACAATGGCGATATCCCGAATCAGCCGCAATAACATATGCATTTTCGGGAATTTTAACTTGAGTGCGCTCGCACATATCCGCTCCGCCGAAAATAACGCAGATCATTTTCCGTTTATCTCCCATTCCTTGATATTTTTCGCTTCCTCAAACATCTCGCAGTAGCTTTCGTGCCTTGAACGGGCAATATCCCCCCGCTTCACTGCTTCAAGCACCTCGCATCCCTTTTCCTTGATATGATTGCAGTCCGCAAAGCGGCACTTGTCCTCATACTCCTCAAACTCTCTGAAACAGTATTTCAGCTTGTCCTTCAATATAACAGCATACTGCATTGTCTCGAAGCTTGAAAATCCCGGCGTGTCCGCAGCATAGCCGTCAAAAAGCTTGTAAAGCCTTGAAACACGCGTGGTATGCCGACCTCTTCCAAGCTTTTTGCTTATTTCGGCAGTCTTTATTTCAAGCTCGGGGGCAAGGTGATTGAGGAGCGTGGATTTTCCCGCACCCGTATTCCCCGTAAATGCGCATATCCTGCCCTTAATCTTGTCCCTGATAATGTCAAGTCCGCTGTCATTGTCATAGTCGCAGACCACCACGGAAATGCCGATTTTTTCGTATATCTCAGGGATAAGATGATTTTCCTTCAGATCCACCTTAGTAACGGCGATAACTGGCTCAATTGACTTGTATTCGCACACCGCAATGAACTTGTCAAGCAGTGTCAGATTCGGCGCAGGCTCACAGGTGGACACCACGAACACCATAACATCAAGATTAGCAAGGGGCGGACGGATAATGCTGTTCTTACGCTCCTCGATCTCGCTGATAACGCCGTCCTTAATGATGCATCTGTCCCCAGCGCAGGGGGAAAAACCGTCTTTTCTGAAAATGCCCCTTGCTTTGAGCTTCAAAAGCTCACCGTTTTCGTCCTCCACCGTGTAAAGTCCGCCAAGGGATTCAAGAATAAGTCCCTTTGTGCCCTTATCCATAACATCTCTCCTATAAAACAGGCAGGAAAGACATATGCCTTACCTGCCCGTAAAAAACTTAATAGCTGTTGATGATGCTGTTCCACCAATCTTCGTAATTGTTGTTGTCAATGATGTCTGCGCCGCCGGCAGGATCAGAGAATGTTGTTCCCTGATCGAAGGGAGTATCAATGCTTGGAGCCTGTGTCTCGGTAGGCTCCGGAACGCCGAACATTGTCACAAGAACGTCCTTGTCAAATCTGACCTCGGAAACTGTCATTGTGGTGAAGTCAACGTTGTATTCACCGAGTATCTCGGTGTTGCCCTTGTCGTCAGCAACCTCAACAACGGTTTTCTGAGTGTCGCTGCCCTCAACGGGAATGGAAATCGTGGAAACATATCCGATATTGTCAACGGACATTGTGCCCGCCATATTTCCGCCTACATACGCATTGAACACAGCCTTGCCCTTTAATCCGTCGGGAACGGCAAATGTGATGTTCACAGCCTGCTTGGGAGCCTTGCCCGTGCTGTATGTGAGAGTTACGGACTGATTGGGACTTACGATATTGGACTTGCCCTCCGCATCAAGAGCAGGAATGCTCTGAGCGATAACTGTGTCAGCCTCTTCCGCTGAATCCTCAGGCTGGAGCGTAACGGTGAAGCCCTGCTTTTCAAGAGCAGCCTTTGCATCGTCCTTGTTCTGACCGATGAGATTGGGCATAATTACGTCATAGACCTCAGGTCCGAGGCTCACGTACATAATTACGGTAGAATCTATCTCCACCTCTGTATTGCGCTCAGGCTCGGTCTTTATAACAGTGTTCTTTTCAGCGTCACTGTTCTGCATAACGATGCTGACCTTGAGCTTCTGACCGTTTATCATACTCTCGGCAGTGTTTGCTTCAAGAGAGTAAACATTCGGCACCATAACCATCTGCGGGCCCTTGCTGACAATAGCCTTGACCTCAGTGTTGCCCCTTACGATAGGCGCACCCTCCTTGGGTGTATGGGAGATGATATATCCCTTGGGTATCTCGGAATCATACTGCTCGCCGCCCACAACAAGGGTGAAATACTCGGCATAATAGGTCTTGCAGTACTGATACTCGTGACCCACGAGATTTACCATAGGCTCGGTAGCTTCGCCGCCCACAAAATTATTGAGCAGGACAACGGTTATGAAAACCATAGCGATAATTACCACCGCCGCAGCGATAGCCGTCAGCGTAACAACGAAATATGAGGACTTTGACACCTCTCCGTCATCATCGTCATCGTAATCGTCGATATCCTCGTCCTCGTAAACTTCCTGTTTGGATTTCTTGGGCTTCGTTTTTCTCACCTCGTCCTTATAGACCTTTTTGGGAGTTTCCTCTTTGAATCTGTTAGCGGGAGCAGCCGTGCTCTTCTCGATGTTCGGGGTCTCGGGGCGCTTGAAATACTGGGTCTTTTCAGCGTCCTCCTGTCCCTCGTCAAAGCTGTATTCAAAGACAATGCTTGGGTTCTGCTTGAACTCCTCAATGTCCTTTATCATTTCCGAAGCGGACTGATAACGCTTGGAAGCGTCCCTCTGCATCGCTCTCATAACAATGCTTTCAAGTCCCTCGGGAATGGTGTTGTTGATAGCTCTGGGGGGTTTTGGAGTGCTCTGCATATGCATAAGCGCAACGGCAATGGGAGTATCCGCATCAAAAGGCTTGACGCCTGTGAGCATCTCATATAGCATAACGCCCACGGAATAGATATCGCTCTTTTCGTCGGTGACATCGCCTCTTGCCTGCTCGGGACTGATGTAATGAACACTGCCTATCGCCTTGTCGGAAATGGTCTTGCCCTCTTCCCTGGCAAATCTTGCGATGCCGAAGTCCATGACCTTGATGGTTCCGTCGGGGAAAAGCATAATGTTCTGGGGCTTGATGTCACGGTGGACTATTCCCCTGTCGTGAGCGTGCTGGAGAGCTCTCAGTATCTGGATTATGAAGTGAACGGAATCCTTCCACTTCAGAACGCCCTGCTGCTCCATAAACTCTTTCAGGGTAATGCCGTCGATATATTCCATAACGATAAACTGAATGCGGTCGCTGAAGCCAACGTCATATATCCTAACGATATTGGGGTGACTGAGCACTGCGATCGCCTTGGATTCATTTCTGAACCGCCTTACGAAATCGTCATTGTCTGCAAATTCATTTTTCAGAATTTTAACGGCAACAGTTCTGTTTTCAACCAGATCCACAGCCTTGTAAACGTCCGCCATACCGCCGATGCCGATAAGCTCGGTTATCTCATAACGGCCGTCAAGCTTCTTGCCGATATTCTTATCCATCTGATCCACTCCGTTTAAACTCGGATAAACCGATTATTTCATAACAGCCGCAGTGATGTTGTCACCGCTGCCGTTGTCAAGTGCATTTTTAACGAGAGCCTTTGGAAGCTCTTCGGGAGAGAGGTCCTTAGTCATACGGAACATCACGCCCTCATCGCAGTAATTCGATAAACCGTCAGTGCAGAGAATGACAGCGCCGCCCTGAGGAAGCTCGTTCTCGAAATAATCGGGCTCCACATTCTCGGCAACTCCCACCGCACGGGTTATAACATTGCGCTTCGGGTGATTTTTCAGCTCCTCCTTGGTAATGTCCCCCCGTTCATAGAGGTTCATCACCATTGAGTGATCCTTCGTTATCTGCCGTATCTCGTGGGTGACGAGATACGCACGGGAATCCCCCACGTTCACCGTATGTACCAGTCCGTTCCTTATCAGGCAGGCAACGCAGGTTGTGCCCATACCGTTCCATTCGGGAACAGCCGAGCCAAGGTCATATACAACAGCATTGGCGGTCTTAACAGCAGCCACAAGGAGGTTTCGTATCTTGTTGATGTCGAAATCGCTTCTGTAGCTTTTGATAATCCGCTCCTTTATGATGGCAACAGCACGGCTGCTGGCTTCCCTGCCCGCATTTGAGCCGCCCATTCCGTCGCACACCACGGCAAAAACAGCGTCCTCCAGTACAGCACTGTCAACGCAGTCCTGATTTTCGGAGCGTCCGTTTCCGATATCGGTGTGAGCATAAACCATCATACTGTCTCAGTCCTTTCCGTGGTATTCCTGCTATATTTCATATTCCCGCCTGAGCTGACCGCAGGCGGCATTGATATCCGCACCGAGAGTGCGTCTTATCGTCACATTCATTCCAAGCTTTTCAAGCCGCTTCATAAAATGCTCGACCGATTTCCTGTCAGCGCTGTAGCTGCGCTCCTTTATCTTGTTCCTGTCTCTTATACACATCTGACGCTGCCGACGATATGCAGTGTGT
>CAMBJF010000118.1 GCA_945867875.1 uncultured Ruminococcus sp.
GCGTAGCGTCTCGTGGGCTCGGAGATGTGTATAAGAGACAGGCCCTAAGCCGTGATTTTCGGGGTCAGCTTTTGAGGTGGGAGGAATGGCGTCATATCGGGCATTTTTGTCGGTGAGATTGGCAATTTTAATAAGCAGATAGCCGTGAGACAGCCCCGACTTGACGCTGATATCGCCGCCGCCCTGCTTGGTACAGGCTTCAACGGCATTGTCAAGTGAGTTTGACAGTATCGTGCAAAGCTCCACATTGTCAAACTCCGACGGTATCATACCCTCAAAGGATATTTTGCCCAGACTTCCAAGCTTTTCCGATTTGTCCGAAAGAATGGCATCGGCAAGATGATTTCCCGTGTGATACGCCATAACGGGGGTGTCCTCGATTTTCAGCAGATTTTCTATGTAATTCTCCGCATCGCCCGCCTCGTTCATTTTTATAAGTGACAGCACCGAATGGAGATGATTTATATAATCGTGCCTGAATCTCCGCATATCAGCATTGAGCCTGTCAAGATGCTCATAGTGGGATATCTGCAAATTTATCTGTGAATCAAGGAGATTTACAATATCCTGTGAATGGCGGGAAGCAAGGACGTTGAATATCAGCGAAACGGTCACGGTGATGTTCAGTATCACGGATATCATAATAAGCACATCAAGCGCCAGAGCCTTTGTTCTCGCTGACGGTATATCGTAATTATTCACCGCAGTGATAAAGCTGCAGCAGAACAGGTTTGCGGCAATGAGCACATATATCCTTTTGGGGATATTTGCGAGAATGCTCTGATAACTGTGCTTTTGAAAATACCTGTTTATGAAAACAGCGGCGATGAAAAAGACGAGCCTTGTGCCCAGAGTCACCGCCGATTTGCAGGCATAGTCCCTGTCCGGGTCGATAACAGCGTCAATATTTGCCGAGAAAAACGTCACGGAAATATCCGACACCAGCGCCGTGTAAAGATGCATCAGCTTCACTTTTTTATACTGTATCAGAAAGCCCAGTATAAACGCCAGCATCAAAGTTACCATAGGTATCTTGTCAAATGAATTTATCTGACAGTAAACGATAAGCACAGCCGCCGCCGTAACAACCGCAGAGGAAGCTGCAAGCCGTTTGTGAGATACTCTTTCCCTGTCCACAGCGCTTGTTATCAGTACCGCCGACCACCAGAATATCAGTATCGAAGCAATATTCAAAATGTACGCCATAATTAAAGCTGCCCCTCGTTGTGTTTTAGAATGTAATCCTGAAAGGCGGACTTGAAGCCTGCAAAATAGGTCTTTCCGATAGTGGCTTTTTCGCCGTTGTCAAAGATTATTTCCTTTGATGTATGGGTCTTGATGTGGGCAAAACCCGCAATATATGAGCGCTGGCAGCGGGTAAATTTATCAGGCGGGAGCTGCCGCTCAATGGTTTTAAGATGAGTGGCAATTTCGTAGGTATTGTCTGTAGTCCTGATGATACAGTGCTTGAGCTTTGCCTCGGCGTAGATTATATCCGAAGCTTTCAGCGTATAACTAACATCATCGCTCCGTATGACGATAAGATTATCAAGGTCGATGCTTTTAAGATAATCGTCCATTGCCCTGAAAAACTTTTCCCTGTCAATAGGTTTGCTCAGAAAGCGGAAGGTGTCCACTTCAAAAGCATCAAGAGCAACTTCGGGAAATGCACTTATAAAAATGATTATGCAGTCATTGTTGAGCGCCCGTATTTTTCTTGAAGTCTCCATTCCGTTCAGATCGTTCATCTGATAGTCCATAAAAATTATGTCATACCTGTCCGCACAGGGCAATAGCTCCCTGCCGTCGGTGTATTGGTCGCATACTATATCAATATGCCTTGCCCTTGCGTATTCGTTCAGGAGCTCGTATATCTCATTCCTGAAAACATTTTCATCATCGCATAAAGCGGCTCTCATCAGCATCACCCCAAATAATTATACCACATTTTACAGCCCTCCGCAAGCCTTCATTCCCCTAAAAAGTCACTTTGTCGGGAAATTGTCGATAATCCTTATTAATAAGATTACAATGCAAGTAACAATTAATAAGGAGGATAAAAATATGACTTTCATAGAGTATATTTGCGGTTTTATTTTCGGTAGATAAGGGATTGATGACAGAATGAACATTATAACAGAACAATGGTTTGAACAAAGAGACCTGCTGTCATACAAAACAAGAGTTGAGCGCAAAAAACTGCCCGAGCTTATAGCATATGTGCAGAAGAATATTGATTCAATCGGACTGTGCGCCGTTGACGACATCATCTTTTCGGTGGAAGAAGAGGTGAGCGAGCCTGACGTGTCAATTGTGAACGTTGAGCTGCTCATACCCGTGAACAAGAACTTCCGCAGCAGCAGCCGATATGTTTTCAAGCCCGTGTTCCGCCTTGAAAACGCAGTGCTTGCAAAATACTGCGGACAGTTTGACAAGCTTGATGATGCTCACCGAAAACTGAGCGAATACCTTATATGCAACAGAATGCAGCCCATTACAAAGATATACCACGTCCTGAGAAGTATCCGAGAGGATAACGGCGTGATAGATATGTTTGTGGGCGTGAACGGAAATGTTTCATAAAATTCAAAAAAATGTCGGCCCGTAAAAAACGAGTCGGCTTTTTTTGTGTCCGGTATCGACAATAATTCAAGTAAAATATACAACAATTTACAAAATATACGCTGACTTTTGTTGACTTTAGGGAATGAAAGTGATATAATCAGAACTGTTATGCTTTACCTTATTAATTTGTAAAGGTCGGGGTATTTTTGGAAAATATTATAAATCTTAAGGATATAGAGGTCGTTTTCGAGGACGGCGAGCGTATCCTTAAAAAGATCAATCTTGATATCAAGGACAAGGAGTTCGTAACATTTCTCGGCCCCTCGGGCTGCGGAAAGACCACAACTCTCAGAATAATCGGCGGATTTCTCGAGCCCACAAGCGGAGATGTTTTCTTCGAGGGCAAGAGGATAAACGGTCTGCCGCCATACAAAAGAAACGTAAACACTGTGTTCCAGCGTTATGCGCTGTTTCCCCACCTTAACGTTTACGAAAATATCGCTTTTGGACTTAAAGTAAAAAAGCTCCCCGACAAGGAAATTGTAAGGCGTGTGGGAGAGATGCTGGAGCTTGTCAATCTGAAAGGCTTTGAAAAGCGTTCTGTAAGCCGTCTTTCGGGCGGTCAGCAGCAGCGTGTCGCAATTGCACGTGCCCTTGTAAATCACCCCAAGGTGCTGCTCCTTGACGAGCCTCTCGGCGCTCTTGACTTAAAGCTCCGAAAAGAAATGCAGGTAGAGCTTAGAAAAATTCAGCAGGCTTTGGAGCTTACATTCATCTACGTCACCCACGATCAGGAAGAGGCTCTTACAATGAGCGACACCGTTGTGGTGATGAACAACGGAAATATCCAGCAGATAGGCTCTCCCACGGATATCTACAACGAGCCTGTGAATGCATTCGTTGCTGATTTTATCGGCGAGAGCAACATCATAAACGGAATTATGCCCGAGGACTGCGTTGCGGAATTTTCGGGACACCGCTTTGAGTGCGTGGACAAGGGCTTTGCGAAAAACGAAAGGGTGGACGTTGTTATTCGTCCTGAGGATATAAAAATTATCCCTCCCGAAAAGGCAAAGCTTACGGGCATCGTTGAATCCGTTGTGTTCAAGGGCGTTCATTACGAAATGACCGTTGACGGAATGGAGCACAAATGGATAATCCACTCCACCCTCCACGAGCCTGTGGGTACTATGATAGGAATGGACATCGCTCCCTTTGATATCCACATAATGAAAAAAAGCGAGGAATGAGCATATGAAAACAAAATGGGTATCGGCTCCGTACCTTGTGTGGATGACCGTGTTTATCGCCGTTCCTCTTCTGATGATAGCCGTTTTCGCATTCACCTCAAATGACGGCGGATTTACAATAAAAAATATACAGGACGTGGGACAGTACGCAAATATTTTCTTCCGCTCCATATGGCTCTCTGTCATAGCTACCGCAATATGCCTCGTTATGGCGTACCCCGTGTCATTCATTCTCTCACGAATGGAAAAGCACAGGCAGGCAACTATGCTTATGATAGTTATGCTGCCCATGTGGATGAATTTTCTTCTGAGAACATACGCCTGGATGACTCTCCTTGGCAACAACGGCGTTATAAATCACCTTCTGGGACTTATCGGAATAGGTCCATTGAAGCTCATAAACACCTCGGGCGCAGTTGTTCTGGGAATGGTCTATAATTACCTGCCCTTTATGATACTGCCTCTTTACTCGGTAATGGTGAAGATAGACAAAAGCGTTATTGAAGCGGCTTCCGACCTTGGGTGCGGCAGCTTTGCCACCCTTTTCAGAGTAATAGTTCCCCTCAGTCTCCCCGGAATAACCTCGGGCATAACAATGGTTTTTGTCCCCGCCATCTCCACCTTTATCATCTCACGAATGCTGGGCGGCGGCTCCAATCTGCTCATAGGCGACCTTATCGAGATGCAGTTTCTGGGAAATGCCTACAATCCCCACCTCGGAGCGGCGATATCCCTCGTTCTTATGGTTATAATCCTTGTAATAATGACCGTGATGAACCAGTTCAGCCCTGACGATCAGGTGCTTATTTAAGGAGGGGCGGAAATGAAAAAGCTTGGAAAAATATATCTTGCCCTTGTGCTGTTTTTTCTTTATATCCCCATTTTCGTGCTCATCGTTTTTTCATTCAACGAGTCAAAGAGCCGAAGCGTTTTCAGCGGCTTTACCCTCGACTGGTACAGAAAGCTGTTTCAGAATGACATTATAATTTCCTCCCTTGTGAACACGATAATAATTGCGGTGCTTGCAAGCATAATCTCCACAGTTCTCGGAACACTTGCGGCTATCGGCATAAACGGAATGAGGAAAGTTCCCAAGGCTGTTGTTATGAACATAACCAATATGCCTATCATCAACCCCGAGATAGTAACGGGCGTGTCTCTTATGCTGCTGTTTGTGTTCTTTGCGGCACGAATGAATCTTGAATTTGGCTTTGTGACCCTGCTCATCGCCCACATCACCTTTGATGTGCCCTATGTTATCCTGAACATTATGCCGAAATTCAGGCAGATGGACCCACATCTTTACGAAGCCGCCCAGGACCTTGGCTGCAATCCGTTCAGCGCATTTATCAAGGTAGTTCTCCCTGAGATAATGCCGGGCGTTGTCAGCGGCTTCCTTATGGCGTTCACCTATTCCCTTGACGATTTCGTTATCAGCTATTTCACCAGCGGCTCTTCCTCACAGACTCTTCCCGTTACCATTTATTCAATGACAAGGCGAAAGGTGTCCCCCGAGATAAATGCACTTTCCACCATAATTTTCGGGGTAGTGGTAATTATTCTTATCGTGAAGAACGTTATCGAGCTGAGACAGATGAAGAAAAAGGAGGCGTGACGGTATGAGAAAGATATATGCAGTAGTGGCGGCTGTGCTTTCCGCAGCGGTGCTGTGCTCCTGTTCGGCAGATGTGCCCGAAGAGGTCACAGAGGAGGAAGAGGACACCCCTGCCCAGACCCTTACCGTTGATGACCCCGATTACTATACCCGCTTCAAAGGGCAGAACATCTCCATAAATGTCTATAACTGGGGCGAATATATCTGCACGGGAGCGGACGAGGGCACACTTAATGTCAACGCCGAATTTACGAACCTCACTGGTATAAAGGTGAACTACACCAACTACGCCACCAACGAGGAATTGTATGCCAAGCTGAAAGGCGGCGGAGCGTCATATGATATCATAATCCCCTCGGATTATATGATAAACAAGATGATAAAGGAAAAAATGGTGCAGAAGCTTGATTATGAAAATATCCCGAATTTCAAGTACATTATGCCCAATTTCCGAAATCTCGAATATGACCCCGAAAACGAGTATTCCGTGCCATACACATGGGGAACGGTCGGCATCATCTATGACGAAACGATGATAGACATTTCCCCTGAGGACATCGACTGGGACATTCTCTGGAACGAGGATTATCTTGACAATATCCTTATGTTCGACAATCCCCGTGATGCATTCGCCATTGCCGAGATAAAGTGCGGCTATTCCCTTAACACCGAGGACAGCGACGAACTTATCAATGCTGCCGATGAGCTGAAAGCCCAGAAGCGTATAGTTCAGGCATATGTTATGGACGAGATATTCGACAAAATGGGAGCTGGGGACGCTCTCATAGCTCCATATTATGCAGGCGATGCGCTGACCATTATGGAGGAAAACGATTCCCTTAATTTCGTTGTTCCAAAGAGCGGCACCAACCTTTTCGTTGACGCAATGTGCATACCCACTTCCTCCAAGCAGAAGGAAGCGGCGGAAATGTACATCAACTTTATGTGCGAGCCTGATATCGCCTATGCGAACATCGACTACATCTGCTACTCCACCCCCAATTCGGGAGCGTTCGAGAAGCTTGACGAAGATGTCCGCACAAATCCCATATCCTATCCCGATGAGGATTTCATTGCAGAAAAGACCACGGTTTTCGTAAATCTTTCCGACGAGGCAAATTTGCAGATGCAGACCCTTTGGACGGAAATGAAATCCGCCGAGGAAGAGGACGCAAACACCTGGATAATGCCTGCATTCCTCATTGCCTGCGTTGTCTTTATGATAGCGGTGCAGGTGAGAAGATATATCAGAAGCAAAAAGGATATTTTTTAAGATGACTTTATACCCGACTGTGTGAATTGTTTCGGTGCAGTCGGGTATTTTTTGTTTGCATAGGGCGGGGAAATGTGGTATAATGAGAAGTGGCAATATTTGTTAGATTAGGATTTTATAGAATTATATGAAGGATAAGAAAATGATTTGGTTAGATCCAGATGAATATTTAAATCAAAAATACATAGAGTTGAGGATTTATGCCCCAAAAAGTGAAGTGGTTTATTTGGATTTTAATCCGCTTAAGATTTCTAATAAATCAGATTGGAATCCATTATGGGAAGAATGGCATTGTTATTCGTCTCCGTTAAGGATATATAAACAGGATTACAATCTTCTGCTAAAATACTTCAATAAAATATATCCGACAAAGGATGCAATAGATAACTCAATAAGTTTGTCATTTGACATATGTTCAGATAATTGGATTATAAAATCAGATTGGCAAATTATTGTTGACGAAATAGAAAATGATAATGATTTAGTATGTGAAAATGAAAAAAATTCTTTTTGGATTTTCTTAATTGGATAAAAACAGCACTAACATATACAACAGTAATCGTCGTTGAAG